>JAJAYV010000435.1 GCA_026786045.1 Frankiaceae bacterium
CTACGACCGGTACTGGCGGCGGCTCTGGCTCCTGGTTGCCGGCCGTGCGGCCGAGAAGGCGATGCTCGACGCGGTGACCCGCGCCGCCGACGCGACGGCCCGTCCGCGGGTCTTCGACGCCGGGGCGGGGACCGGGGCTCTGTCCCGGCGCCTGGCGCTGGCCCTGCCCGACGTGCACCCCGTGCTGGTGGACATCTCGCCCGGGATGCTCGCGCGCGCCGGCGACCTGCACGACCCCAGGGCCGTCGCGTCCGTCGGGGCGCTGCCGTTCGCCGACAGCACCTTCGACGTCGTGATGTCCGCCTGGGTCATCGAGACGGTCGACAGCCCGTCCGCCGCGGTCGCGGAGATGCTGCGGGTGCTGCGGCCCGGCGGGCTGCTCGCGTACTCGTTCTGCTCCCGGCCCGCCCGCCGCTGGGACCGGTGGCGGACCGGCCCGACCAGGGCGGTCGTGCACGCGCTGTTCGCCGGGCACTTCCTGCGCGAGGAGCAGACGCCGTTCCACGACTGCGCCACCTCCCGCCGGAGCTCGTTCGCCGCCGGCGCGGCCTCGGTCGTCCTGCTCGGCAAGTGCTGCACCGTCGCGGCCGTGGGCGCGCGAGGGGCGCTTCCCCCGGCCGCCCTCTCCGGGAGGCACTGACCACCCCGCTGGAACAACCGTGCAAACGCACGGTTGTACGGGTGAGAGAGAGCAGGAGGTCCGCGTTGGCGACTGACCACGACCACCCCGTCGACCCGGCACGGGTCGCCGCGGCCAAGGCCCGGCTCATCGACACCGAGGAGGCGGGCCGCCTGGCCGGGCTGCTCGGGCTGCTCGCCGACCCGACGCGGGCCCGGATCCTCTACGCGCTGGACCTGGTCGACGAGCTCTGCGTCGGCGACCTGTCGCTGGCGCTGGAGGCGACGGAGGACTCCGTCGGCTACGCCTTGCGCGTCCTGCGGACCGCCGGCCTGGTCAGCACCCGCAAGGACGGCCGGGTCGTGTTCTACCGGCTCTCGCACGGCTTCCCCGAACCGCTGCGCGACCACTGCCTGCGTGCCCTGGTCGAGCTGTCCCGCACCGTCGCCGACCCCGACGACTGACCCCACCGCCTCTGACTGAGGAGCGTCCATGAACGCCACTGAGATCGCCGTCGTCCTTGGCGGCATCGCCGTCATCGCCGCGCTCGCCTGGTACTTCTTCGCGCCGCGCAAGGCCGTCGGCGCCCAGCTCGAGGGCGGCCGGCAGGTCGTCGACATCACCGTCCGCGGCGGGTACTCGCCGAACCTGGTCCGGATCGAGGCGGGCAAGCCGGTCCGCCTGCGCTTCGACCGACAGGAGAACAGCGACTGCTCGGCCCGGGTGGTGTTCCCCGACCTGCGCAAGAGCGCGTCGCTCGCCGCGTTCGGCACGACCACGCTCGACCTCGACATCTCCGAGCCCGGCGAGTACTCCTGGGCCTGCGGCATGAACATGTTGCACGGCACGCTGATCGCCGAGGCTCCCGCCGACGGCCAGGTCGGGCAGGGTGCGGCGGACGCGGACCGGGAGACCGCCCGCGCGGTGGGCGTCGGGCCGCGCCTGGACGCCGGGCCGGGCCGTGAGCGCGCGGAGTTCGCGCTGCCCGGCGCGCTGCGCAGCCTTCCGACGGACGTGACCCGCGCTGAGGCCCAGCTCCAGGCGATCGCCGGCGTCGAGTCGGCGCAGGTCAACTTCGGGATGGAACGGGCCGTGCTGATGTTCGACCCCGATCTTGCCTCTGTCGACGATCTGACCCGGTCCGTCGCGAAGGCCACCGGCTTCGACGCCCGCCTGCGCGCGGAACCCGGCAGCGCCGAGACCGAGGACGCCGAGGCAGCCGACCGCACGGCCGAGGTGCGGGACCTGAAGATTCGCGTCGGGCTCGGGGTGCTCCTGACGGCGCCGGTGCTGTATGCGGCGATGGTCATGGGCTTCGTCGGGGAGCAGTACGTCCCGGACGTACTGGAGAGCCGCTGGGTGCAGCTCGCGTTCACACTGCCGGTCTTCCTGTGGATCGGCTGGCCGATCCACGCCACCGGCTGGCGGGCCCTGCGCAACCGCAGCGCCGAGATGAACAGCCTCATCGCCTTGGGCACGCTCGCCGCGTTCACCTACAGCCTCGTCGCGACCGTCACCCCGGGCGTCCTGCCCGAGGGCGTGCGGGAGGTGTACTACGAGGTCGTCTCCTTCATCGTCACGGTCATCCTGCTCGGCCGGCTCGTCGAGGCCCGCGCCCGCGCCGGCACGGGCGACGCGATCCGCGCGCTCGTCGGGCTTGTCCCGGCGACCGCCCGCGTCCTCCGCGACGGCCTCGAGGTCGAGATCCCCGTTGCTGACGTGCGGGTCGGCGACAAGATCCGCGTCAAGCCCGGCGAGAAGATCCCCGTCGACGGCGAGCTCGTGACCGGCACGTCGAACGTCGACGAGTCCATGGTCACCGGCGAGAGCGTCCCGGTCGCCAAGGCTGCCGGCGACGAGCTGATCGGCGCGACGGTCAACCAGACCGGCGCCTTCACGATGCGCGCCACTCGCGTCGGCGCCGACACCGCGCTGGCCCAGATCATCACGCTCGTCCAGGAGGCGCAGACGTCCAAGGCCCCGATCCAGCGGGTCGTCGACAAGGTGTCGAGCTACTTCGTCCCCGCCGTGCTGTTCCTGGCGGTCGGCACCTTCGTGCTGTGGTTCGTCCTGGGCCCGGAGCTCCCGCTCGCCGTCGTCGCGACGGTCAGCGTCCTGATCATCGCGTGCCCGTGCGCGCTCGGGCTCGCGACACCGCTGTCGATCATGGTCGCGACCGGGAAGGGCGCGCAGTCCGGCGTCCTCGTCAAGAGCGCCGAGGCGCTGGAGACCGCCCACAAGCTCCACACGATCGTGCTCGACAAGACCGGCACCATCACCCGCGGCAAGCCCTCGCTCACCGACGTCGTCACCGTCGGCGGACAGGACGACGGCGAGCTGCTGCGCCTGGTCGCGGCCGCCGAGGTCGACAGCGAGCATCCGCTGGCCGGCGCGATCGTC
>JAJAYV010000436.1 GCA_026786045.1 Frankiaceae bacterium
CCCCGCGCACGGCAACGTCCGCACCGCGTGGGACACCGGCACGAGGTACGGCCTGCACAACCCGGAGTACCGGTAGGCCAGAGCTCGGGCGTCGAGCGCACCGGCCCGGGGTGCCCGCCCCCGCCGGGGCAGTGGAACGGCAGGAGGCACCCTCAGGTGATGACGTTGCAGACATCGGCGTCCACGCAGGCGGCCGGGTCGAGGGTGGCGGCCCGCTCGCGCAGCCGTCGGACCTCCGCGCGCGTCGCCTCGAGCTCGGCGATCCGCGTGTCGAGCTCGTTGGCGTGCCGGTCGAGCAGTTCGACGACGTGCGCGCAGGGGGGACCCTGCGCCTCCCGAACGGCAACCACCTCACGTATCTCGGCCAGTGTCAGGCCGGCGGCCTGGGCGGCTCTGACGAAGGCGAGCCGGTCGACGACGGTGTCGTCGTAGTCGCGGTACCCGGACGGCGTGCGGAGCGGCGCGGGCAGCAGTCCGGCCTGCTCGTAGAAGCGCAACGTCCTGGCGCTCGTGCCGGCCCGACGTGCCAGCTCACCGATGCGCACCGTGCCGACCCTACGCTTGACCTTCTCCTACACTGGAAGCTCTACGGTCCACCGCATGACCGAGCAAGCATGGGACCTGGTGGTGATCGGCACCGGCGGTGCGGCCATGGCCGCGGGGATCGAGGCCCGTTCGCGCGGCAAGGACGTCGTGCTGGTCGAGCAGCACGTCCTCGGCGGGACGTGCCTGAACGTCGGCTGCGTGCCGAGCAAGAACCTGCTCGCGGCAGCCGGTCAGCGGCACCGGGCGGCGACGAACACGGCCTTCCCGATGGTGTCTACGACTGCGGGCCGGGTGGACGTGCCGGCGCTGATGGCGCAGAAGCAGGAGCTCGTCGACCGTCTCCGGCAGGCCAAGTACGCCGATGTCGCTGATGCGCACGGCTTCCCCATCCGGTACGGCCACGCCCGCTTCGTCGACGACAAGACGCTCGAGGTCGACGGTGAGCGTCTGACCGCGCCGGCGTACGTCGTCGCCACCGGGGTCGCGCCGCACATCCCGGACCTGCCCGGCATCGACCGCGTCGACCACCTGACGAGCACGACAGCGATGGAGCTGACGGAGCTGCCGGCGTCGATGGTCGTCCTGGGCGGCGGCTACGTCGGCCTGGAGCAGGCTCAGCTGTGGGCGCACCTCGGCGTTTCCGTCACCGTCGTCGGCCGGTTCGCGCCCCACGCCGAGCCCGAGATCGCCGACGTCCTGCGCGGCGTGTTCGTCGACGACGGCATCAGCCTGGTCCAAGAGCGGGCGGTATCCGTCCACGCGACCCGCGGCGGTGTGGTCGTGCGGACCAGCGGCGGCGTGCACGTCACCGGTGAGCGGCTGCTCGCGGCGACCGGCCGATTCGCCGACACGGGCGACCTCGGCCTCGAGGCCGCGGGCGTGCAGACCGACGACCGGGGCTTCGTCGTCGTGGACAGCAACCAACGCACCAGCAACCCCCGGGTCTTCGCGGCCGGTGACGTGAGCGGGGCACCGCAGTACGTCTACGTCGCTGCGCAGACCGGGCGCGTCGCCGCTGCCGGAGCCCTCGGCAATCCCGCTGTCGTCGACTACACCGGGCTGCCCGGCGTGATCTTCACCACGCCGCAGATCGCCTCCGCCGGGATGACCGAGGAGCAGGCCACGGCGGCCGGACACGACTGCGCCTGCCGCATCCTCGACGGCCAGGACATCCCCCGGGCGCTGGCCAACCGCGACACCCGCGGCGCCGTCAAGCTCGTCATCGACGCCGACACCCGCAAGGTGCTCGGCGTCCACCTCGCGCTCGACGGCGCAGGTGACGTGCTGCTCGCGGCGACGTACGCGATCAAGTTCGGGCTCACCGTCGACGACCTGGCCGACACGTGGGCGCCGTACCTGACGATGAGCGAGGCGCTGCGCATGGCCGCCGGTCTGTTCCGCTCCGACCTGCCGACCAGCTGCTGCGCGTAGTCGAGAGGCCCTCGTGCCTCGACAGCCCGATCACTCGCCCTGCCGCGACCACGCCCGACGGAGTGTCGCGAGCATCGACTCCGGGCTCTGCG
The DNA here is from genome assembly GCA_026786045.1 of Frankiaceae bacterium. GTDB lineage: Bacteria > Actinomycetota > Actinomycetes > Mycobacteriales > SCTD01 > SCTD01. Next base: position 2,070 of record JAJAYV010000436.1, read on the forward strand.
CTCCCGGGATGACGTGCCGCTCGTCGATGAGCAGCGTCGGTATGGCAGAGATCTCGCGTCGCGCTGCCTCCGCCTCGTCAGCGCGCACGTGCTCGCTGTAGGCCCCGCTCGACAAGACCACGCCGACCACGCCCTCGTCGAGGCCGGCCTCAACTGCCAGTCGCTGCAGCGTCGCGTGGTCGCTGAGAAGCTCCCCCTCAGCCAAGTACGCCCGCGTCAGCCGTGAGGCGAGCCGGTCCTGCACGCCACGCTCCTTCGCCAGGTGCAGCAGCCGGTGCGCGTCGAAGGTGTTCGCCGGTCGTACGAGGTCGAACCGGGCCTGCACGCCGGCTCGCTCAGCGGCGGCGCTGATCCGCCCGACCATGGCGCTGCCGCCCCGCGGGCTGGTGCCGTACCTGCTGGCGAGCTGCGAGCTGTACGTGCCGTCGCGCACTGCGGGCGCCCCCGGGTCGAGCTCGAAGCTGCGCCACAGGACGGTCACCTCGTCGGCGTGCTCGAAGGCGAGGAGCGCCTGGTCCAGGTGCGCCTTGCCGATCGCGCACCACGGGCAGACGAGGTCCGACCAGAGGTCGATCCTCATCGGATGAGCAGGCCGTCGACCGCGCCCGCGGTCAGCTGCCGCCCTCGAGGTGGGCCTTGAGGCCTTGCACGCCGACCTCGACGGACGGACCGATGAGCCCGGCGAGGTCGTCGGGTGTGATCTCGGTGCTGTAGACGACCAGGCTGCCCTGCGGGCCGTCCTCGAGCACGTCGACCGTGCCAAGGTGGTGCTCCACCGGCATGCCGCCCGTGATGCGGTACTGGAACCGGCGCAGATCGCTATCGACGTTGACGACGTCCTCCTCGAGCTGGTGGCCCCCATCGAGCGTGCAGCTGCGGGTGCCGTCCCCCGCCGTCGCGTGCTCGATACCCGGGAACCACGCCGAGATGCCGGCCGCGTCGGAGACGACCTTCCACACCTC
>JAJAYV010000437.1 GCA_026786045.1 Frankiaceae bacterium
CTGCTGCTCAACGTGCTGCGCGAGCACCGCGGCTCGGTGCACGCCGCCGCCTGCGCCGCGATGGGTCTGGGCCCGCTCGAGGCGATCGTCGCCGGGTCGTACGGCGAGGGCAACGCCCGCTTCTTCGAGTGGGCCGAGCCCTACCCGGACCCCGACCCCTGGCGCGCCCGGTGGGACGCCGCCGAGGACCTGACCAGCGCCGCGGCCGGCCGGGCGTACGACAGCCTGATCAGCGACGAGCGGACCGAGCTGGTCGCGCTGGTGCACGCCGTCCTGGGCTGACGGCTCGCGGGCCTGCGTTACTCCGTGGCCGCGGGCGGCGGGGCGTGCGAGGCTGGCCGGGATGACCGAGCCTGCTGCGCGCGTTGACCAGTCGATGACTGCCGAGCCCCTGCCTCCCACCTCCGACGCCGCCGTGCGCCTCGACGACGACCTGCTGCCCGACCGCTTCCACGACATCGAGGGCGAGGGCTTCGACCTCGAGGAGCGCCAGTCGCTGCGCCGCGTCGCCGGCATCCGCACCGACCTCGAGGACGTCACCGAGGTCGAGTACCGCCAGCTGCGCCTGGAGCGGGTCGTGCTCATGGGCGTCTACGGCTACGGCGACGCGATCGGCGCCGAGAACTCCCTGAAGGAGCTGCAGGCGCTCGCGGAGACCGCCGGCTGCGAGGTCCTCGAGGGCCTGGCCCAGCGGCGCGAGAAGCCCGACCCCAAGACCTACGTCGGCTCCGGCAAGGCCAAGGAGCTGCGCGACGCGGTGCTCGCCTCCGGCGCCGACACCGTCATCTGCGACGGCGAGCTGACCCCGGGCCAGCTCCGCGCGCTCGAGGACGTCGTCAAGGTCAAGGTCATCGACCGGACCTGGCTGATCCTGGACATCTTCGCCCAGCACGCCACCTCGCGGGAGGGCAAGGCGCAGGTCGAGCTGGCCCAGATGACCTACATGCTCCCGCGCCTGCGCGGCTGGGGTGAGTCGCTGTCCCGGCAGGGCGGTGGCGCCGGCGGCTCGTCCGGCGGCGTCGGCACCCGCGGCCCCGGTGAGACCAAGATCGAGACCGACCGGCGGCGGATCCGGAACCGGAAGTCCAAGCTGGCCGGCGAGATCAAGCTGATGAAGACCGCGCGGGACACCAAGCGCCAGGAGCGCACCCGCAACGCGGTGCCGTCGGTCGCGATCGCCGGCTACACCAACGCCGGCAAGAGCTCGCTGCTCAACCGCCTCACCGGCGCCGGTGTCCTGGTGGAGAACGCGCTGTTCGCCACCCTTGACCCGACCGTCCGCAAGGCGCAGACCCCCAGTGGCCGGGACTTCACGCTGTCCGACACGGTCGGCTTCGTGCGCCTGCTGCCGCACCAGCTCGTCGAGGCGTTCCGCTCGACGCTGGAGGAGGTGCAGTTCGCCGACCTCATCCTGCACGTCGTCGACGGCGCCCACCCTGACCCGGAGGGCCAGCTCGCCGCCGTGCGCGAGGTCTTCGCCGACATCGGCGCGCACGAGATCCCCGAGGTCGTCGTGGTCAACAAGTGCGACCTGGCCGACCCGCTGGTGCTCGGCCGGATCCAGCGCCGGGAGAAGCACGTCGTGCTGGTCTCCGCGCTCACCGGCGAGGGGCTGCCCGAGCTGCTGCAGGTGCTCGAGGACGAGGTCCCGCACCCGGACACGCTCGTGCACGTCCTGCTGCCGTACGCCGAGGGCGGCCTGGTGTCGCGCATCCACGGCGAGGGCGAGGTCCTCGTGGAGGAGCACACCGAGGTCGGCACCCGCATGGAGGCCCGGGTCGGCCCGGCGCTGGCTGCCGACCTCAGCGACTACCTCGTCGCTAGCTGAGGTCCTGCGCCCTTACACCTTGCGCAGCACCGTCACGACGCGGCCGAGGATGACGGCGTCGTCGCCGGGGATGGGCGCGTACGCCTCGTTGTGCGGCATCAGCCAGACGTGGCCGTCGCGCCGCTTGTAGGTCTTGACGGTCGCCTCGCCGTCGATCATCGCCGCGACGATGTCGCCGTTCTCGGCGTTGGGCTGCTGGCGCACGACGACCCAGTCGCCATCGGTGATCGCCGCGTCGACCATCGAGTCACCGACGACCTTGAGCATGAACAGCGTGCCGCTGCCGACCAGCTCGCGGGGGAGCGGGAAGACGTCCTCGACGGCCTGCTCGGCCAGCACCGGCCCGCCGGCCGCGATGCGGCCGATCACCGGGACGTACGCCGGAGTGGGCCGGGCGGCGCGCTCCGCGGCCTCGTCCTGCACCTGGTTGGCGGCGGCCGTCTCGCCGGGCAGCCGGACGTCCACCGCGCGCGGCCGGGACGGGTCGCGGCGCAGGAAGCCCTTCTTCTGCAGCATCGCCAGCTGGTGGGACACGCTGCTCGTGCTGGTCAGGCCCACGGCCTCGCCGATCTCGCGGACGGTGGGCGGGTAGCCCCGGCGCTCGACCGAGTCGCGGATCACCTCGAGGACCTTGCGCTGGCGCGGGGTCAGGCCCGCCTCGTCGGGCGGGCCGTCCGGCAGGTCGCGGACCACGGAGTCGGTGTCGGATCCGGTGCTGCGCGCCATGGGGTGCCTCCTGGTGTCCAGGGTCCCGCCGCTGCTGGCGCGACCCGGTGTCGATGCGGACGGTAACGCTCCGAAGGTCACAGATCAAACACATGTTCGAACGTGTCTGGTGTTCTGTCGGAGGTCGTGGGTACCTTCTCGCTCAGACGTTCGATCGAACACCTGTTCGTTCGACTCAGCCCCGAGGAGACCACATGTCCGCTCCGACCGCCGCCCGCAACGCCGCCGCCGTCACCACCGGCCTGCGCCTGACCCGCCGGGGTCGCGCGCTGCTCGTCCTGGTGGTTGCTGCGGTGCTCCTGACGGCCTTCTCGCTGGGCCGTACGGGCTCGCAGGCCGCCGACGTGCTCGGCGCTGCCGGCCTGGCTGCCCCCACCTCCACGACCGTCCAGCCGGGCGACTCGCTGTGGACCGTCGCCCAGCGGATCGCGCCGCAGCACGACACCCGCCAGGTCGTGGCCCAGATCCAGCGGCTCAACGACCTGGACAGCGCGACGCTGCAGGTCGGCCAGCTGCTGCTCCTGCCGACCTCCGTCTGACCCCTCCGCCTGCTCCGCCTGCTCCGCCTGCTCCGCCTGCTCCGCCTGCTCAGGCGGCGAGGCGCTCCGGCTGTGCGGCGGGCGCCGGGGTCGGCGCGACGGCCGAGGGCCCGGGGCGGAAGCGCTTGCTGTAGCGCAGCGCCGGGGCCTCGACGAAGCGCC
>JAJAYV010000438.1 GCA_026786045.1 Frankiaceae bacterium
CGACGACCTGCGCGGGGGCCAGGCGCGCGAGCTCGTCGGCCACGACCTGCGGCAGGCAGTCGCTGCGGGTCAGCAGCAGCGGCGCGCTGTCGGCGCCCGCGGCCGGGACGCCGGCGAGCGCGTCGGCGAAGTCCCCGCCGGTGGCGAGGTAGACGCGCTCGGACGTGCCCGGCCAGAAGGCCTGGCTCGTGCGGACGGCTGTCTGGTACCGGTCGGCGCCGGACAGGCGGGTCACACCGCCATCGGTGTAGGCGCGCAGCTGCTCGAGCACGGCGTCGGAGATGGCGGAGGTCCCCCCGAGCACGGCGATGTCGGCCGGGTCCAGCGCGCTGAGCGCCGCGGCCGTGCCGGCCGGGATGCGGCCCGGCTCGACGAGCAGGACCGGGCTGGCGGTGTAGGCGCCCACGGCCCCGCCGGCCAGGGCATCGGCGAAGCCCTGCCCGGTGGCGATCAGCACCTGCGGGACCGGCGCGGTGAAGGTGCGGGTCGCGACCTGCGCGGCCGTGTCGTACCGGTCGGTGCCGCCGACGCGGGTGACGTCGCCGGCGGTGTAGGTCGCCAGCTCGGCCACGATCGCGTCGCTGACGGCGCTCGGACCGCCCAGCACGACGATCGAGGCGGGCTCGAGCCGGGTGAGCTCCTCGCGCACCGGGGCGGGCAGGCCGGCCTTCGCGACCGGCAGGACGGGCCCGCCCTCGACGGAGGCGGCCGGGCCGCCGGCCAGGCCGTCGGCGAACCCGGTGCCGGTGACGACGTAGGCCACAGGCACGCCGGGCTCGGGGAAGGCCTCGCGGCTGATGTCGGCGGCGGTGGCGTAGCGGTCGGCGCCGGCGCGGCGCAGCACGGAGCGCACGACGTCGCGGGCCGAGGCCGTGAACGTCGTGCCGGCCAGCGCGGGCAGCGCCTGCGCGGTGGCGAAGAGGTCGCTGGCGGTGGCGTCGGCCGTGCCGCGGCTCAGCCCGCCGTCCTCCTGCTGTGTGCTGACGAGCCACGCGACGCCCTCGGGCGAGGAGGTGCCGAGCGCGCCGAGGCCGAGCAGGGCGTAGCCGGTGCTGTTCACCGGCGCCTCACCCGGGAAGCTGCCGTCGGCCTGCTGCTGCTCGAGCAGCCAGGCGGCCGCGGCCTGCGCCGCCGCGCTGTCGCCCTCGTCGACGGCGGCCAGCGCCTGCAGCACCAGGCCGGTCCCGTCGATCGAGCTGCTGCACTCCTCGCCGGCTGCCGGGTAGTCCTGCGGGAAGCCGCCGTCGGCGCAGGCCGCGCCGAGCAGGGCCTCGACCGTGCCGGCCGGCGGAGCCACCTCGGCGGTGTCGAAGGCGAGGACCGCGAAGGCGTGGCCGAACAGGTTGGCGAAGTCGCCGAAGGACGAGCGGTCGGCGAACGTGCCGTCCTCCTCGGCCAGTGAAGCGAGCTGGGCGAGCAGGTCGGTGCCGGCGACGTCGGTCGCGTCGCCGCCGGTCAGCTCCACCACGGCGGCGAGCTTGGCGGTGGCGCCGGCGTAGGCCGAGCCCGCCGTGTCGAAGGGCGCGCCCTGGGTGTACTCCGCGACGGTCGAGGTGGACTCGACCCGCGAGAGCGTGCGACTGAGCGCGCCGTCCTGGCTGCCGGCGCCGAGCAGCGCCAGCGCGCTGTCGAGGGTGCGGCCCCAGTCGGTGAACGCGATCGTGCCGCCGGAACCGTCGGGGAAGCTGCCGGTGACGGTGCCCTGCTGGCTGAGCTGGCCCGTGAGCCAGCCCGCGGCGGCGGCGACCTGCGCCGGGGTGGCGGCCGCGGGGGCGGTCTGCGCCGCTGCGGCCGGGGCCCAGACGACTGAGGTGAGGGCCAGGGCTGCGACGGCAGCCCCGGCCAGGAGGGGACGAACTGGAGTGGTGAGCACGGGTGCCTCTCAAAGAGCGGTCCGCGACAGGACCCTGGGCACCCCTCGGACGACGACGCCCCCGCTGCCGGCGTGCGGCACGGGGGCGTGAACGGACGGGGGACGTCCGGGCTCCGCCCCGCTGACCTCGACGGTACGAAGGAGCCGCTCGCTCCCGGGCGGGCGTTCCGGCTCGTGCCCTGCGTTCAGGCACCTACGGTTGCGGGTCAGCGCCGGATTCGGACCGGCTTTCCCCGCTCAGGAGCGTGTTCGGTTGTAGCGGGGCCGACCCTAGCGCACGGTCGACGACGTCAGGACGTGCCGTCGCGGTCCCGTAGGGCGCTCGGGCCACGACCCGCCTAGCGTCGGGGCGTGGAGACGAGGGTCGGCCTGCGGCACCTGCTGCCCTACCTGCGGCCGCACCGGCGCACGCTCGCCCTGGTCGCCGCGCTGACGGTCGTCGGCTCGGGCCTCGCGCTGGCGTCGCCGCTGCTCACGCGCGAGGTGCTGGACGCGGTCCGCGAGGGCCGGCCGACCGGCCGCGCCGTCCTCCTGCTGCTGGTCAGCGTGGTGGGCGGGGCGCTGGTCGGCGGGTTCGAGCGCTACCTGCTGCAGCGCACCGCCGAGGGCGTGGTGCTCGGCGCGCGCACCGGCCTGGCCGCTCACCTGCTGCGGCTGCCGGTCGCCGAGCACGACGCCCGCCGCTCCGGCGACCTGCTCTCCCGGGTCGGCGCCGACACCACCCAGCTGCACGCCGCCGTCACCTCAGGGCTCTTCCAGCTGGCCAGCGGCGCCGTCATCGTCAGCGGCGCGGTCGTGGCGATGGCCGTGCTCGACCCGGCGCTGCTCGCCGTCACGCTGCTCAGCGTCGGTGTCGCGATCGGCCTGGTGGTCAGCGTCTCCCGCCGGGTGCGGCTGCTGTCGACGCTCGCGCAGGCGCGCGTGGGCGACATGACCGCGGCCGTCGAGCGCTCCCTCGGGGCGGTGCGGACCATCCGGGCCAGCAGCGCTGAGGAGCGCGAGACCGCCTCCGTGGCAGGCAGTGCCCGAGCTGCGTACGACGCCGGGCTGCGCGCGGCCCGGCTGATGGCGCTGGTCTCCCCGGCGAGCAGCCTGGCGGTGCAGGGGTCGTTCCTGCTGGTGCTCGCGCTCGGCGGCGCGCGGGTGGCCCGCGGCGACCTGACGGTGGCCGACCTGGTGGCGTTCGTGCTCTACCTCTTCCTGCTGGTGCTGCCGCTCGCGCAGGCGCTGCAGGCCTGGACGACCTTGCAGGCCGGGCTCGGCGCGCTGCAGCGGGTGGAGGAGGTGCGGGCCTTGCCGGCCGAGGACCCGGGCGGCGCCGAGCCGGTCGCGCTCGACCCCGCTGCCCCGCTGCTCGAGCTGCGTGACGTCGACTTCGCCTACGCCGCCGGTGGTCCGGTCTTGTCGGGCGTCAGCTTCGCGATCCCGCGCGGCACCCGCACAGCGCTGGTCGGTCCCTCCGGCGCCGGCAAGTCGACGGTCCTGGCGCTCGTCGAGCGGTTCTACGACGTCACCGCGGGGAGCCTGCTCGTCGGCGGCACCGACGTGCGCGCGCTGCCCCGCACCCAGCTGCGCGGGCTGCTCGGCTACGTCGAGCAGGAGGCCCCCGCGCTGGCCGGGTCACTGCGCGACAACCTGCTGCTGGCCGCACCGGGCGCGACGGAGGCCGAGCTGCAGGCGGTCGTCGACGCGGTCAACCTGCGCGAGCTGGTCGACCGCGCCCCGGCCGGCCTCGACAGCGAGGTCGGCGACGGCGGGGTGCTGCTCTCCGGCGGGGAGCGCCAGCGGCTGGCCATCGCCCGCTCGCTGCTCTCCGCGCCGCCGCTGCTGCTGCTCGACGAGCCGACGAGCAACCTGGACTCCCGCAACGAGGCGGCGTTGCGCACGGCGGTCGACGCGGTCGCCCGCGACCGGACGCTGCTCGTCGTCGCGCACCGGCTGTCGACGGTCGTCGACGCCGACCAGATCGTCGTGCTGGAGGGCGGCCGGGTCGTCGCGGTCGGCCGGCACGACGAGCTGCTCGAGACCAGCCCGCTCTACCGGGAGCTGGCCGCACACCAGCTGCTCGTCCCGGCCGCCGGGTGAGCGGCGCCGGGCCGCTCGCCCTGGTGGGCAGCGGGGAGTACCTGCCGGTGCTCGAGCACGTCGAGCGCGCCCTGCTCGAGGGGCGCCCGCCGCGCTACGTCCAGCTGGCCACCGCCGCCGCGCCCGAGGGGCCGGAGTCGATCGGCCGCTGGCACGCGCTCGGCCGAGCGGCCGCGGAGCGCCTCGGCGTGCACCAGGTGGTCGTCCCCGTCGTGGGCCGGCTAACGGCCCCCCCCGCGGCGCTGGCGGCGCGGGGAGCCCGCGCCCGGCCGGGCGA
>JAJAYV010000439.1 GCA_026786045.1 Frankiaceae bacterium
GCACGGGCCGGGCCCACAGCGAGCGCTCCGCCGGCGCGGCGTCCTCGGAGGCGGCGGCGGCGCGGCTGCTCACGACCGCGATGAGCGCGGCCAGCTGCTCGGGCGTCGGCGCGCCGCGCAGCACGGTGAGCAGCGGCCGGACAGCAGGAGTCTCGTCCTGGCTCACAGGGGGATGTTCCCGTGCTTCTTCGGCGGCAGCGTCTGCCGCTTGGTCTGCAGCAGCCGCAGCGCCTTGGCCACCTCTCGGCGCGTCTGGGACGGCTCGATGACCGCGTCGACGAAGCCCCGCTCGGCGGCGATGTACGGCGTCGCGAAGGTGTCCTCGTACTGGGTGATCAACTCGGCGCGGGTCTTCTCGGGGTCGTCGGAGGCCGCGATCTCCTTGCGCTTGATGATGTTGACCGCGCCCTGCGCGCCGACGACGGCGATCTGCGCGGTCGGCCAGGCGAGGTTGACGTCGGCGCCGAGGTGCTTGGACCCCATGACGACGTACGCGCCGCCGTAGGCCTTGCGGGTGATGACGGTGACCAGCGGGACGGTCGCCTCGGAGTAGGCGTAGAGCAGCTTGGCTCCACGCCGGATGATGCCGGCGTGCTCCTGGCCGACGCCCGGCAGGAAGCCCGGCACGTCGCAGAAGGTCAGCACCGGCACGTTGAAGGCGTCGCAGGTGCGGACGAAGCGGGCCGCCTTCTCGGAGGCGTCGATGTCGAGCGTGCCGGCGAAGTGCATCGGGTTGTTCGCGACCACGCCCACCGAGCGGCCCTCGACGCGGCCGAAGCCGCACACCATCGACTGCGCCCACAGCGACTGCACCTCGAGGAACTCGCCGTCGTCCAGCACGGCCTCGATCACGGTGTGCATGTCGTACGGGGCGTTGTTGCTGTCGGGGATGAAGGCGTCCAGCTCGAGCAGCGGCTCCTCGGCCAGCGCGTCCAGGGCTTCGTGCACCGGGGCGGTCTCGTGGTTGTTGCTCGGCAGGTAGGACAGCAGCGCCTTGGCCAGCTCGAGCGCCTCGTCCTCGTCGGCGCTCATGAAGTGTGCGACGCCGGACTTGGAGTTGTGGGTGCGGGCGCCGCCGAGGTCCTCGATGGAGATGTCCTCACCGGTCACCGTCTTGATGACGTCCGGACCGGTGATCATCATCGCACTGGCCTGGTCGACCATGAGGGTGAAGTCGGTGAGCGCCGGGCTGTAGACGTGACCGCCGGCGCAGCTCCCGAGGATGAGGCTGATCTGCGGGATCACGCCGCTGGCCAGCGTGTTCCGGTAGAAGATGTCGCCGTACAGCGCCAGGCCCATAATCCCCTCCTGGATCCGGGCGCCCGAGCCCTCGTTGAGGCCGACCATCGGGACCCCGGTCTTGAGCGCCAGGTCCATCACCTTGACGATCTTCTCGCCGTAGACCTCGCCCAGTGCGCCGCCGAAGACGGTGGCGTCCTGGCTGAAGACGCAGACCGGGCGGCTGTCGACCGTGCCGTAGCCGGTGATGACGCCGTCGCCCATCGGGCGGTTGTGCTCCAGGCCGAAGTCGCGGGCGCGGTGCCGGGTCAGCGCGTCGGTCTCGACGAAGGAGCCGTCGTCGAGGAAGGACTCGATGCGCTCGCGTGCGGTGCGCTTGCCCGCCTCCCGCCGCTTCTCCAGCGCCTTCTCCGACCCGGCGTGCAGCGCCTCCTCGTTCCGGCGGCGCAGCTCGGCGAGCTTGCCCGCCGTCGTGTGCACGTCGGCGTCGGGCGGCAGGTCGTTCTCGATCGGCTCAGCAGTCACCTGCGGAGGGTATCGGGGGTCGCTCGCGCTCTGGCAGGGTGGAGCGGGTGAGCAGTCCGTACGACGATCTCGACCGGCCGCCGCTCCATCTGGCTGCGCTGCGCAGGGCACTGGGGCCGGACGGCTGGCGGGTCGAGGTGCTGACCGAGACGCCCTCCACCAATGCGGTCGTCGCCGAGCGCGCGAGGGCGGGCGAGCCGGCCGGGCTGGTCGTGGCGGCCGAGCTGCAGAGCGCCGGGCGCGGCCGGCTGGACCGCACCTGGACGTCCCCCCCGCGCGCCGGGCTGACGTTCAGCGTGCTCGTGCGGCCTGACCTGCCCGCGGCGCAGTGGTCCTGGCTGCCGCTGTGGACCGGGCTGGCCGTGGCGACGGCGCTGACCTCGCGGGCCGAGCTGGCGGCCGAGCTCAAGTGGCCCAACGACGTGCTGGTCGGCGGTCGCAAGGTGTGCGGGATCCTCGCCGAGGTGCCCTTGCCGGGTGCGGCGGTGCTCGGCATCGGGCTCAACGTCTCGACCCGCGCCGACGAGCTGCCGCACGTCGGGGCCACCTCGCTGGCCCTGGCCGGGGCGCGGACGGTCGACCGCGACACGCTGCTGCGCGCGGTCCTGCGCGCGCTGGGTGACGTGCTCTCGGACCCCGCCGCCGCGCGCGCCGCCTACCGCGAGCACTGCGGCACGCTCGGCCGCCGGGTCCGGGTCGAGCTGCCCGGCGACCGGACGGTCGAGGGGACCGCCGAGGGCGTCGACGACGCCGGCCGGCGGGTCGGCGACGGGACGGCGTACGGCGCCGGCGCCGTCGTCCACCTGCGCCCGGGC
>JAJAYV010000440.1 GCA_026786045.1 Frankiaceae bacterium
CTGGTCGGCGCCCTGGCCGTGCTGCTGCCGGCGGTGCCGCTCGCTGTGCTGGTGCGGGCGCGCTGGTCGCCCCTGGTGGAGGCCGACCTGGCGGTGTCGCGCTCGGCGCAGGAGTGGACGGCCTCCTCCGACGTCCTGCTGCGCGCAGCGAAGGCGGTCACGCTGCTGGGCGAGCCGCTGCTGCTGACCGTGGTCACCGGCGCGCTGGCGGTCGGGCTGGCCGTGCGCGGGCACCGGCGGCTCGCGCTGTTCGTCGTCGTGACGCGGCTGGGCGCGATGGCGCTGACGACCGGGCTCAAGCTCGCTGTCGACCGCGCCCGTCCGGTCTTCGACGAGCCGGTCGCCACCGCCCTCGGGGCGTCCTTCCCCTCGGGCCACGCCCTGGGCTCGGCTGCGTTCTACCTCAGCGGGGCGGTGCTGCTCCAACCGTACGTCCGCAGGTCCCGCTGGCCGTTCACGGTCGCGGCGTCGATCGCGGTCGCCGTCGCGGCCACCAGGGTGCTGCTCGGCGTGCACTTCCCCTCCGACGTGGCGGCCGGCCTGCTGATCGGCGCGGGCTGGGTGGCGGTCTGCACGGCGGTGTTCGCCGTCTGGCGGCGCGAGCAGGGTCGCCCCGTCGACGTCGTGGCCGAGGGCGTCGGGCGATGAGCGGTCCGTCGCGCGACCCGGTCGAGGACCTGCGCAGCATCGCCTTCTGCCTCGAGCGCGCCCTCGAGCCGTCCTACCGGGTGCGGGCGTTCCGCACGGCGGCGGCCACGGTCGCCGCCACCGGGGCGGCCGATCTCGCCGACCGGGCCCGGGCGGGCACCCTCACCGACCTGCCCGGCATCGGCAAGGTCACCGCGACGGTGGTCGCCGAGTCACTGGCCGGCGAGGAGCCGGTCTACCTGCGCCGGGTGCTGACGCTCGGCGACACCCCGGTCAGCGAGGGGGCGGTGGCCCTGCGCGCCGCGCTCAAGGGCGACCTGCACACCCACTCCGACTGGTCCGACGGCGGCTCGCCGATCGAGGAGATGGCCCGGGCCGGGCGGGCGCTGGGGCACGAGTACATCGTCCTCACCGACCACTCGCCGCGGCTGACGGTGGCCAACGGGCTGACCGCCGAGCGGCTGCTGCAGCAGCTCGAGGTGGTCGCCGACGTCAACGACCGGCTGGCGCAGGACGAGGGTCCGCCGTTCCGACTGCTCACCGGGATCGAGTGCGACATCAACCAGGACGGCTCGCTGGACCAGGACCCCGCGCTGCTGGCCCGGCTGGACGTCGTCGTCGCGAGCGTGCACAGCAAGCTGAGGATGCCGCGCGAGGAGATGACCGCCCGGATGGTCGCGGCCATCAGCAACCCGCACACCGACGTGCTCGGCCACTGCACCGGCCGGCAGGTCCTCGGCCACGGCCGCGGCGGCAAGGGCCGCCCCGAGTCCGAGTTCGACGCCGAGCTCGTCTTCGCGGCCTGCGCGCGCTTCGGCGTGGCGGTCGAGGTGAACAGCCGCCCGGAGCGGCTCGACCCGCCCAAGCGGCTGCTGCGCCTGGCGGTCGAGGCCGGCTGCGACGTCGCCATCGACACCGACGCCCACGCGCCCGGCCAGCTCGACTGGCAGCACCTGGGCTGCGAGCGCGCCTACCTCTGCGGGGTCACGCCGGACCGGGTCGTCAACGCCCGCAGCGCCGAGGAGCTGCTCAGCTGGGCGAGCCGGGGAGCCGCTGCTGCGGGATGAGCGCCAGCACCGGGTCGGCCAGCAGGTCGGTGCAGGCGTCGGGCACGGCGTCGGCGACGAGCAGCGCGCACGCCGCGTCGAGGCACAGCTCGAGCACGCGCTGGTGGTCGCGGTCCCGGGAGACGGGGGTGCGGCAGGTTCCGCACGGGCGCAGCAGCCCCTGGGTGCCGGTGCGCCGGATGAGCGCCCACACCCGGCGGCGGCTGGTCAGCACGGCGGCCTGGAAGGCCGTCGCGGCGGCCTCGGCCCGGTCGGCCTCGCCGACGTAGGACCGGTCGACCAGCGCGTCGAACAGCGCCTGACCGCTCTCGTCGTGGCAACGGCCGGACAGCCGCGGGAGCGCCGACAGCAACGCCTTCACCTGCGCCGAGCGAGGACCGAGGTCGGGCTCGTCGACGGTTGCCTGGGGGAAGACGGTCCGCCACGGGCGCAGCAGGGCGCTGTGCTCGGTGCGGCTCAGCACCGGCCGGGCGTACGCCGCGGCGATCGCGTCACGGACGGCCTTGAGCGCCCGCACCGTCACGTCGGACGCGACGACGACGTAGTCGGCCGCACCGGCGAGGTCGTCGGCGAACATTGCCGACAGGGCGTCGAACGCCGCCAGCACCTCGACGACCAGCGGGCTGTCCGGCGACAGCGCCCGGTCGCGCGCCTCGGACAGCGACGGGCTGTTCACCCATGCGCCGGCCAGCGCGACGATGTCGTCGTCGCTGATGTGCGCGAGCTGAGCGAGCACGCCCAGGACCTCGCCGAGGTTCGGGTGCTCCTCCAGCCGTGCCACGGAGACCGTGCCTCTGCCCATGTCCTGCTCCTGTCGCCGCCGACCCCTGCTGGAGTCTCCGGCACGTCAGGCGCAGAACTTGAGCCTGCGACACGAGTGTCACCAGATCGGTCCCGAAGGACTGACCGGAGGTGGTCAGAAGCGGTGCGACTCCACGTGGCCGTCGCCGCCGACGGCGGTCCAGAGCTCCTGGAGGTTTTCGAAGCTCCGCCCCGGCGGCAGGTGGCGCAGCGAGGACAGCACCGCGTCGGGCGCGTCGTTCTCGACCGCCACCGCGAGCACCTGCTCGCTGGTGGCCGGCCAGACCCGGCCGAGGTAGCCGGCCAGCTCGCTGCGCCGCTCGACGTCGTCCTCGGTCATGCCGTCGGGGACGCCGCCGGCCAGCGTGCCGTGGGGCGCGCGGTCGACGTCGGGCTGGTCCTCGCCGCTGGGCTCCGGGGAGTTCCCGTCGGCGCGGCTGTCGTGACCGGACCGGACCAGGCCGGAGACCTCGGCGTCCAGGGCGTCGTCCATCCGGGCGCTGTGCTTGTCGCTTCCTCGTTCCATACAGACGCCGGTACCCATGCGGGACAGGCCTACTCGCCCGTCAGCCCGACTCGCCCTCGGTCGTGTCCTTGTCGGCGGACACGTGCTCGGCGAGCAGGTCGTACTGCGCCACGGCCTTGGCCGGCACCTCCGCGCCGATCTCACCGCGACGGGCCAGCTCGTTCAGGACCGACACCGCGATCGACTCCGGGTCGATGTGGAAGTGCCGGCGCAGCGAGGCGCGGGTGTCGGAGCGGCCGAAGCCGTCGGTGCCCAGCGAGGTCCAGTCGCCCGGCACCCAGCGGCTGATCTGGTCGGGCACCGCCCGCATCCAGTCGCTCACGGCGACGACCGGGCCGGTGGTCCCCATGAGCGTCTGCGTGACGTGCGGCGTGCGCCGGCTGTCGGGGTTGAGCAGGTTGTGCCGCTCGGCGTCGACGGCGTCGCGGCGCAGCTCGTTCCAGCTCGTGACGCTCCAGACGTCGGCGGCCACGCCCCAGTCGTCGCGGAGCAGCCGCTGCGCGTCCAGCGCCAGCCGCACCGCGATGCCGCTGGCCAGCACCTGCGCGCGCGGGCCGTCGCCCTCGGCCTCGGCGTAGCGGTAGAGGCCCGCGAGGACCCCCTCGCGCAGCTGTGGCAGGTCCGGCATGACCGGCTGCGGGTAGGGCTCGTTGTAGACGGTCAGGTAGTAGAAGACGTCCTCCGGAACGTCGCCGTACATCCGGCGCAGGCCGTCCTCGACGATGAACGCCACCTCGTAGCCGAAGGCGGGGTCGTACGCCACGCAGGCCGGGTTGCTGGAGGCCAGCAGCATGCTGTGGCCGTCCTGGTGCTGCAGCCCCTCGCCGTTGAGCGTGGTGCGGCCGGCCGTCGCGCCGAGCAGGAAGCCGCGGGCGAGCTGGTCGCCCATCGCCCACATCTGGTCGCCGGTGCGCTGGAAGCCGAACATCGAGTAGAAGACGTAGACCGGGATCATCGGCTCGCCGTGCGTGGCGTAGGACGAGCCGGCCGCGATCACCGACCCCATCGAGCCGGCCTCGGTGATGCCCTCGTGCAGGATCTGGCCCTGCGCGCTCTCCTTGTAGGACAGCAGCAGCTCGCGGTCGACGGCGTCGTACGTCTGACCGGCCGGCGAGTAGATCTTCGCGGTGGGAAACATCGCGTCGATGCCGAAGGTGCGGGCCTCGTCGGGGATGACCGGCACGATGCGCTGGCCGATCCCCTTGTCCTTCATGAGGTCCTTGAGCAGCCGGACGAACGCCATCGTCGTGGCGACCGCCTGCTTGCCCGAGCCGCGCTTGAGCTCGTCGTAGACCTCCGGACCGGGCAGCGTCAGCGGGTTCGGGCGCACGACGCGGCGCGGCAGCGAGCCGCCGAGCGCGGCGCGGCGCTCCTTCATGTACTGCACCTCGTCGGAGTCCTCGCCGGGGTGGAAGTACGGCGGCAGGTCGCCCTCGAGCGCGCTGTCGGGGATCTCGAGGTAGAGCCGGTCGCGCAGCTCCTTGAGCTCGGGCTTGGTGAGCTTCTTCATCTGGTGGGTGGAGTTGCGGCCCTCGAAGTCCTTGCCGAGGGTCCAGCCCTTGATGGTGTGGGCGAGGATCACCGTCGGCTGGCCGACGTGCTTGGTGGCCGAGTCGAACGCGGCGTAGACCTTGCGGTAGTCGTGCCCGCCGCGCGGCAGGCCGCGGATCTGGTCGTCGGTGAGGTGCTCGACCATCTTGAGCAGCCGCGGGTCGGAGCCGAAGAAGTGCTGCCGGGTGTAGGCGCCGCTTTCGACCGAGTAGGTCTGGAACTGGCCGTCCGGCGTGGTGTTCATGGCGTTGACGAGCAGGCCGTCGACGTCCTTGGCGATGAGGTCGTCCCACTGGCGGCCCCACACGACCTTGATGACGTTC
>JAJAYV010000441.1 GCA_026786045.1 Frankiaceae bacterium
CCGCACTGATGACCAGGTCCGCCTGCAGGACCGCGCGCTCGAGCTCGAGCAGGTTGGACGAGACGGTGTTGAGCCGTCCGCGGTAGAGCCGGTCGGCGGTCCGCAGCCGATCGACGTCCTTGTCGAGCAGCAGCACCTCGGCCTGCATCCCGACCGCGATGGCGGCGGCGTTGAGCCCGGAGACGCCGGCCCCGATGACAACGACCTTGGCCGGGTGCACGCCGGGGACACCGCCCATCAGCACGCCGCGCCCGCCAGAGGCGCGCATCAGCGCCTGGGCACCGGCCTGAGGCGCCAACCGCCCGGCCACCTCGCTCATCGGCGCGAGCAGCGGCAGCGCGCGGCTCGGCAGCTCGACGGTCTCGTAGGCCAGGCTGGTGACGCCCCGCTCCAGCAGCGCCTCGGTGCACGGCCGCGACGCCGCCAGGTGCAGGTAGGTGAACAGCGTCTGGCCCTCCCGCATGCTGGAGTACTCCGCCGCCACCGGCTCCTTGACCTTGAGCACGAGCTCGGCGGTGCCCCATACCTCGTCGGCGGTGTCGAGGACCTTGGCGCCCGCGGCGGTGAAGTCGTCGTCCAGGATCGCCGAGCCGACGCCGGCCCCCGTCTGGACGACCACCTCGTGACCGTGCCGGACCAGCTCGGTCACCCCGGCCGGCGTGATGGCCACGCGGTACTCGTGGTTCTTGACCTCGCGTGGGATGCCGACCTTCATGAAAGCCCTCCGTCGCCTGCGGTCGGCGCGGCGCCGGGCAGGTGTCCCCATCGAAACCGTCGCCGATGCTCTCGTCAAGCACGGAATCCGCAGCGACCCGCCTGCGCGCGCCAGCGAAGCGTGCGGGTCCTCGGTCAGCGAACGGAACGCCACCGCGCGGGTAAGCCGGTCCGGGAGCTCGAGCTCATCCACCACAACGGGGGCGTCCTGACCGTCCAGGGCGGCACGCAGCCCGCCGAGGTCGCTGTTCCGGGCCCGTCGGGCGAGGTCGGGCACTGCGCTACCCAGGGTGGTCGTCGGTCCTTGCAGCCGCGATCCGCCACTGCTGCTGCCTTCCCCTAGCCGACCGTGCCGGGGTCCTGCTCATGGCGGTCCGGTTGGGGGCGGTCGCCGACCTGCACCCGGGTCACGTCAGCCCTACGCTCGAGTTGGCGCCCAAGGCGGTGGGCCGCCTCCAGGTCCAGGCACACGACCATGCGCACGACGGCCCGCGCCCCGCGCGTGTCGAAGTGCAGTCGCTCCACCTCGACGGCCCGGGCGTGGACGACGGACAGGACCCCGCTCAACCCGGCCGTCCCGGCGACCACCTCGACGGTCACGGCGGTCCTGCGGTCGGTCAGGGAGTACCGCCGGTCGTGTGGGCGTCGGCGACAGACAGGGCCTCGTCCAGGACCGCCAGCCCCAGCTCGGCCTCCTCGCGGCTCACGGTGCACGGCGGGACGACGTGCAGCCGGTGGTAGTTGGTGAACGGCAGCAGCCCGCGCCGCCTGCACGCCGCGACGAGCTCGGTCATCGCTGGACTCGTCCCGCCGTAGGGCGCCAGCGGCTCGCGGGTGCTGCGGTCGACGACGAGGTCCAGCGCCCAGAACACACCGAGCCCGCGCACCTCCCCCACGCTCGGGTGCCGCTCGGCGAGCGCCCGCAGACCCGGCCCGAGGACCTCGGTCCCGATCCGGGCGGCGTTGTCCACGATGCCCTCGTCCCGCATCGCGCCGATGGTGGCGACGGCCGCGGCGCAAGCCAGCGGGTGGCCGGAGTACGTCAGGCCGCCGGGGTAGACCCGGTCGTCGAAGGTCGCCGCGACGGCGTCGGAGAGGATCACCCCGCCCAGCGGGACGTAGCCGGAGTTGACGCCCTTGGCGAAGGCGATCAGGTCCGGGACGACGTCCCAGTGCTCGACGGCGAACCACCTGCCGGTGCGCCCGAAGCCGGCCATGACCTCGTCGGCCACGTAGACGATGCCGTACCGGTCGCACAGCGCGCGGACGCCGGCCAGGTAGCCCGGCGGCGGAGGCATGACGCCGGCCGTTCCCGGGACGGTCTCCAGGACGATCGCGGCAATGGTGGCCGGGCCCTCGAAGGCGATCAGCTGCTCGAGGTGCGCCAGCGCCCGCTCGCTCTCCTCCTGCTCGGTGCTCGCGTGGTAGGCGCTTCGGTACAGGAACGGCCCGAAGAAGTGCACGAAGCCGCTCGAGCCCTGCTCGTTGGGCCAGCGGCGGGGGTCGCCCGTGAGGTTCACCGCCGTGGCGGTGCCGCCGTGGTAGGAGCGGTAGGTCGACAGGACCTTGGTCCTGCCAGTGTGTAGACGTGCCATCCGGACGGCGTTCTCGATAGCCTCGGCGCCCCCGTTGGTGAAGAAGACTTTGTCCAGGCCGGGGGGTGCGAGCTCGGCGATCAGCCGGGCCGCCTCACTGCGCTGGTCGTTGGCGTGCTGCGGCGCCACGGTGCACAGCCGCCCCGCCTGCTGCTGGATCGCGGCGACCACCCGCGGGTGCTGATGGCCGATGTTGGTGTTGACGAGCTGGCTGGAGAAGTCGAGGTAGCGGGTCCCGTCGGCGTCCCACACCCAGGAGCCGGACGCCGCCGCGAGCACCATCGGGCGCAGGGCGGCCTGAGCCGACCAGGAGTGGAAGACGTGCCGGCGGTCCAGCTCGTAGGTGCGGCGCCCGGCCTCGGCGTCCACCGGGAACGGCGGCGGCACCTGAGACGCCACCACATCAGGCACCGACTGGTCGGGGGCTCCCAGCTCGGTCACCGTCAGCTCAGGCATTGCGAGGGAAGCCCAGGTCGACGCCGCCATGGCTGGGGTCGAGCCAGCGGGCGGTCACGACCTTGCCGCGGGTGAAGAAGTGCACTCCCTCGGTCCCGTGCGCGTGCGTGTCGCCGAACAGCGAGGCCTTCCAGCCGCCGAAGGAGTAGTAGGCCATCGGCACCGGGATCGGCACGTTGATGCCGACCATGCCGACCTCGACCTCCTGCTGGTAGCGCCGGGCAGCGCCGCCGTCGTTGGTGAACACCGCCGTCCCGTTGCCATACGGGTTGTCGTTGACCACCTGCAGCGCAGCCTCGTACGTCGGCACCCGCAGGACGCTGAGGACCGGGCCAAAGATCTCGTCGGTGTAGATCGACATGCCGGTCTGGACGTGGTCGAACAGCGAGGGCCCGAGCCAGAAGCCGTCGCCGTCCGCGTCGGCCTCCACCGAACGCCCGTCGACGACGAGCTGCGCGCCGGCCTCGACGCCGGCGTCGAGGTAGGAGGCCACCTTGTCCCGGTGCGCCTGGGTGATCAGCGGACCCATGTCGCAGCCGCGTCTGCCGTCGCCCGTGCGCAGCCCGGCCATCCGCGTGCGGACCTTGTCGACCAGCTGGTCGGCGATGTCCCCGACCGCCACGACGGCAGAGATGGCCATGCACCGCTCCCCCGCCGAGCCGAAGCCGGCGTTGACGGCGGCGTCCGCGGCCAGGTCGAGGTCGGCGTCCGGCAGGACCACCATGTGGTTCTTCGCGCCGCCGAGGGCCTGCACCCGCTTGCCGTGCGAGGTGCCCTTCTCGTAGACGTACTGCGCCACGGGGGTCGAGCCGACGAAGGACACGGCCTTGACCCGCGGGTGCTCCAGCAGGGCGTCGACCGCCTCCTTGTCGCCGTGCACGACGTTGAACACGCCAGGGGGAAGGCCCGCTTCGGCCCACAGCTCGGCCAGCCAGACGGCTGCACTGGGGTCCTTCTCGCTGGGCTTGAACACCACCGTGTTGCCCGTGGCGATGGCGAGCGGGAAGAACCACATGGGCACCATGGCCGGGAAGTTGAACGGGCTGATGATCCCGATGACACCGAGGGGCTGGCGCAGCGAGTAGGCGTCCACGCCGGTCGACACGCTCGAGGAGAAGCCACCCTTCATCAGGTGCGGGATGCCGCAGGCGAACTCGACGACCTCCAGACCCCGCCCGACCTCGCCGAGCGCATCCGACAGCACCTTGCCGTGCTCGGCGGTGATGATCGCCGCGAGCTCCTCCTTGCGCTCGTTGAGCAGCTCACGGAAGGAGAACAGCACCCGCGACCGGGTGCTCAGCGACGACGACCGCCAGGTCGTGAACGCCCGGTCCGCCACCTCGACCGCCTCGCCGACCTGGACCGCGGAGGCGAGCTCGACCTCGCCGGTGACCTGGCCGGTCGCCGGGTCGGTCACGCGCGCCGTGCGACTGTCCGGGGCCGTCCAGGGCTTGCCGTCGATCCAGTGGGAGATGCGCTTGGTCACGAGGGGTCCGATCTGACTCCGGGGGCCGATGGGCACGGCCCGACCCTCCGAGCCTGGCACGGCGCACCTCGCCGGCGGGCCAGCAGACCGTAAGGCTGGGGGCCTGCGGGCTTACGGTTTGTGCGTGCTGCCCACTGTCGCCGACGTCCTGGCCCTGCCGGAGGTCCGGCGCGGCCGGCCCGAGGTGATGACCGGTCCGGTCGGCCTCGACCGGGACGTCCGCTGGGTCCATGTGAGCGAGCTGCCCGACATCGCGGCGCTGCTGCGCGGCGGCGAGCTGATCCTCACGACCGGCATCGCACTGCCTGCCGAGGACGACGGGCTGCGGGCGTACGTCCGGGAGCTGGCTGCGGCCGGTGCGAGCGGGCTGGTCGTCGAGCTCGGCCGGCGCTACGTGGCGCTGCCCCCAGCGCTGACCGTGCAGGCCCGGGACGCGGGCGTGCCCCTGGTGGCGCTGCACTCGCCGGTGCCCTTCATCGCGGTGACCGAGGCCGTCCACACGCGCATCCTGGACGCGCAGCACAAGCTGCTGCGGATGTCGGAGTCCGCCCACGCCGCCTTCACCGCCCTGAGCGTGGACGGCGCGAGCGGGCAAGAGATCGTCGAGCGGGTCGCGCAGATGAGCGACCACGCCGTCGTGCTCGAGGACCTCTCGCACTGCGTCCTGGCCTACGCGGGCGGTCGGACGCCGGTGGCCGAGCTCCTGCACGACTGGGAGGCGCGGTCGCGGGCCGTCCCGGACACCGACGGCATGACCTCAGGCGGTCCGGGTGCCGCCGGAGCAGGGGACCCCGGGACGGCGCTCACTTCCGCCGTCGGACCGCGGTGGCAGCGGTGGGGACGGCTGGTGCTGCCCGAGCCGTCGGGTCACCTGCCCCAGCTGCGGATGCTGCTCGAGCGGGCCGCCGAGTCGCTCACCCTCAACCGGCGCGCCGAGCGCCACCAGGCCAGCCTGGAGCGGCAGGCGTCGGCCGGGCTGATCACCGACCTGCTGGACGGCCGGGCCGGGCCGGAGGCCACCGTGCGCACCCGGGCCGCAGCGCTGGGCCTGCCGGTCACGAACCGGTCCTTCGTGGCCGTCGCTGTCCGCGCCGCGCCCTCGTCCGAGAGCGGACCGGTCGGCCGCGAGGCGCACGGCCGCGGCCTGGCCGACTGCGTCGTGCGGGCGGTCGCCTCCTCCGGCGTGCGGGCGCTCGTGTCGACCGAGCAGTCCACCGACGTGCTGGTGCTGGTCGCCCTGCCGGCCGCCCGCGACGTCCACGACGAGCTCGAGCG
>JAJAYV010000442.1 GCA_026786045.1 Frankiaceae bacterium
CTCCGACCTGGTCCTGCGCGTCCGGACGACGTCAGGCTCCTGGCTGACCGTCGCGCACATGCGCCCGACGACCGGGCCGCGACGAGCTGCCACTCACCGACCAGCCGGTGCAGCCAGTCGACGGCGGCCTCGCCGAGCGCGGTCCGGGCGCGGACCAGGGCGGCGAGGGTGGACACCCGACCAGTGGCGGGCAGGGGCGGCCGCGGG
Source organism: Frankiaceae bacterium (assembly GCA_026786045.1). Classification (GTDB taxonomy): domain Bacteria; phylum Actinomycetota; class Actinomycetes; order Mycobacteriales; family SCTD01; genus SCTD01. Next base: position 208 of record JAJAYV010000442.1, read on the forward strand.
CGGCGAGCGGGCTAGACCGCGACGGCGAGCGGCGACACGCGGCCGAGCACCCAGGACAGCCCGTCCGGGTCGGTGCGGCGGTCGCGCCAGCCGTCGAGCACCCGGTCGAGGTCGGCCTCGCGGGTCACGACCGCGAGCACCTGCACGTCGGTGCAGGAGCCGTCGTAGCCGTCGGCGCGGCAGACGTACAGCTCGCCGGTTTCGCGCAGCCAGGCCATCCGCCAGGCGTCGTTGGAGCCGCCCCAGCGCCAGGTCGCACCGAGGTCGAGCTCGGCCGAGACGCGGCGGCGCGGGTCGGCGTCCTGGAAGGCGAGCTCGTCGGGCCAGGTCGAGACAGCGTTCACGTCGGCCTCCTTGATGGGCTGGGTAGCCGGTCAGACGCACCGGACTGGTCCGAGGCTGCCCGACCCGCGCGACCGGGCGGTGTCATCGGCACGACGACCAGATGACGGTATGACCCGCCCCTCCGTGGCGGACCTGGCACACTCCAGCCCCGTGACCGAGCTGCTGATCGACGTCCTGGAGACCGCTCGCGAGCAGGTCCTCGAGCGGGGCGTCGGCCTCACCGAGGAGCAGGCGCTCGCGTGCCTGCGGCTGCCCGAGGACCGGCTGCCCGAGCTGCTCCAGCTGGCCCACGAGGTCCGCCTGCGGCACTGCGGCCCCGAGGTGGAGGTCGAGGGGATCATCAGCCTCAAGACCGGCGGCTGCCCGGAGGACTGCCACTTCTGCTCGCAGTCGGGTCTGTTCCCCTCCCCCGTGCGCGCCGCCTGGCTCGACATCCCGTCGCTGGTCAAGGCTGCCGTCGAGACCGCTGCCACCGGCGCCACGGAGTTCTGCATCGTCGCGGCCGTACGAGGACCTGACGACAAGCTCATGGGCCAGGTCGAGGCGGGGGTCGCGGCAATCCGCCAGGCCGTCGACATCCAGGTCGCGTGCTCGCTCGGGATGCTCACCCAGGAGCAGGTCGACCGGCTGACCGCCATGGGCGTCCACCGCTACAACCACAACCTCGAGACCGCCCGGTCGCACTTCCCGCAGGTCGTCACCACCCACACGTGGGAGGAGCGCTGGGAGACCCTGCGCATGGTCCGCGACGCCGGCATGGAGGTCTGCTGCGGCGGCATCCTCGGCATGGGCGAGACGCTGGAGCAGCGGGCGGAGTTCGCCGCGCAGCTGGCCGCGCTCGAGCCCGACGAGGTGCCGCTGAACTTCCTCAACCCGCGCCCCGGCACCCCCTTCGGCGACCTGCCGGTGCTCGACGCTGCCGAGGCTCTGCAGGCCATCGCGGTCTTCCGCCTGGCGCTGCCGCGGACGATCCTGCGCTTCGCCGGCGGCCGCGAGATCACCCTCGGCGACCTGGCCCGCGACGGGATGCTCGGCGGCATCAACGCCGTCATCGTCGGCAACTACCTGACCACCCTCGGCCGCCCGGCGACCGAGGACCTGGCCATGCTGCAGGACCTGCAGATGCCGATCAAGGCTCTGGGACAGACGCTCTGAGGTGCTTCGGGGACGGTGACCCCGTCTACGAGCGCTATCACGACGAGGAGTGGGGCCGGCCCCAGCGCAGCGAGAAGGCGCTGTTCGAGAAGGTCTGCCTCGAGGGCTTCCAGACCGGGCTGGCCTGGATCACCGTGTTGCGCAAGCGGCCGGCGCTGCGCGAGGTCTTCCTGGACTTCGACCCCGCGCGGGTCGCCGAGCTCGACATCACCCCGCTGATGAAGGACGAGCGGCTCATCCGCTCCGGCCCCAAGCTGCGCGCCTGCGTGACCAACGCCCGCGCGACGCTCGCCCTCCGCGACAGCGGCGGGCTGTCGGAGCTGGTGTGGTCGCGCGCCGAGGTGCCGGGCACGGCGTACGACACGTGGTCCGACCTCCCCTCGTCCACGCCGACCAGCGCCGCCCTGGCCAAGGCGCTGAAGAAGGCCGGCTACGCCTTCGTCGGGCCGACCACCGTCTACTCGCTGATGCAGGCCTGCGGGCTGGTCGACGACCACCTGGTCGGCTGCCCCGTCCGCGACGAGGTCGAGGCGCTGCGCGCGGCATCCCGCTGAGCCCGTGCTGACCGCGGCCGTCCTGCTGGCGGTGCTGCTCGGCAGCCTGGCGCAGTCCGTCAGCGGCATCGGCTTCGCCCTGGTCTGCGGCCCGCTGCTCGTCGCCGCGCTGGGGCCGGCCGACGGGGTGCGGCTGAGCGTGGCCCTGTCGCTGGCGCTGAACGTCGTACTGCTCGTACGGCTGTGGCGACGGGTGGACCGGCGGCGCACCCTGCTGCTCCTGCTGCCCGCCGCACTGGCGACGCCGCTTCTCGCCGTCGCGGTCCGCAGCCTCCCGGCGCGGCCGGCGGCCGGGCTCGCCGGGGCGGTCGTCC
>JAJAYV010000443.1 GCA_026786045.1 Frankiaceae bacterium
CCCATCGTCCGGCGGGCGTGCAGCAGCGAGGCCGGCACCACGCCGCCGGGCAGCCCGAGCGGCTGATCAGCCCGCACCCGGAGCGTCGTCAGCTCGATGCCGCGGTAGCCCTCGCCGACGGCCCACGCCGCCCGCACCGCGTCGCGTTCGGCGGTGCGCGCCAGCGCCCGCCCGTTGACGAGGTCGCGGGTCGCGCGGTCCGGCGGGGCGTACGGGCCGAGGGCCTCGTCGCAGTGGCCGATGCCGGACTCAACGATCCCGTCGCGGCCGGGCGCCAGGTGGTGCTCGTGCTTGCGGACTGCGCGCAGGTAGTCGGCATCACCGCGCGGGTGGTCCTCGGCGACGCAGACGACGGTCCAGTTGTCGGCGACCTTGTCGGGCCGCTCGGGGTCCAGGCGCAGTGAGCGGCCCCGGATCTGGGTCACAGCGGTCGGGGTGGCGGCGCTGCTGAGGTCGACGACGACGTTGAGCGCCGGGCAGTCCCAGCCCTCGCCGAGAAGCCCGCGGGTGCCGACGAGGACCTGGGTGCCGCCGACCTCGAGCCAGCGGGTGAGGAGCGGCACCCACACCCGCGCGCTCCACCCGACACCGGCGGTGAGCGTGACGAGCGAGCGGTCGCCGTCCAGCGGGTCGTCGAGCAGTCGGTCGGACAACGCGTGCGGGACGAACCCCCGGAAGGCGAGGAAGTCCTCGCGGCGCATGGCCACGGTGCGACCCGTGACGAGCACCGGCCGCAGCCGCGGGCCGAGGTCGCTGCGAGCCAGCGCGAGGAAGGACAGCCGGGCCGAGCCGGCCGGCCGGTCGCCGCCCGCCTCGGCCAGGGACGCCGGCGGCTGAGCCGTGCGCTGCTCGAAGTCGCACAGCACGGCCGCGCGCAGGTCGTCACCGAGGGCGGCGGACTCCGCCTCGAGCACGTGCACCGCCGCGCCGGCCTTGGCCGCCGACAGCGCGCAGATCCGGTCGACCGGCGAGGTGGTCGCGCGCAGCCCGCGCACCGTCAGCACGTAGCCCAGGCTCGGCAGGACGGAGCGGATCGACTCGAGCAGCCGGGTGTCCTCGCGCGCGGTCGAGGTCGACAGGTGCTCGCGGGCGTAGGCCTCGAGCAGCACCCCCCAGTCCTGGGCGTCGGCGGCCACGCGGTGCTCCTCGCGCAACCGCGACCCGCCGGGCAGCTCCAGCACGCCGTCGTGCACGAGCCGCAACCCGGCCCGCGCCAGCTCCGGCTCGGCCTGCTCGAGGTCCTGCCAGGGCAGCTGCGGCCCGTCGCGCTCGAGCCGCCGGTCGTGCAGCCGGTGCCACACCCAGTCGAGGAAAGGCAGGATGCCCGTGCGCAGCGACAGCAGCTCGATCTGCAGGTCCGCGAAGCGCTGCCGCTCGGCGACGACCCAGGTGTCCTCCTCGGCCGTCGGCGCGGTGAGGTAGACGAGCTCCTGGTAGGGAGCGAGCTCACCCTCCTTCACCACGGCCGGGGTCGGCACGAAGAAGTCGCAGTCGCCGAAGAGCTCGTCGTGCAGCTCGGCCTGCCGCGCCGTCATCGAGGTGCGCGGCGTGGCGGTCAGCCCGATGACCCAGGTGTCGTCGCCGAGCGCGCGGGCCAGCGCCCGGCACAGCGCCCCCCACGTCTCCAGCAGGTGGTGGCACTCGTCGAGGACCAGCGTCCACGGCCGGGCCGACGACGCGCGGCGCACCAGCTCGCGGCCGCGCGGGTGGAGCAGGTCGAGCAGGTCGGCGCCCGGCTCGCTGCGCAGCGCCGCACGGCGGGTCTCGGCCAGTGTTGCGGACGGGTCGTCCTGCACGTCCTCGTCGTCGGCGGTGCGGTCCCAGACCGACAGCGACTGGTAGGTCAGGACGGTGACCGGTGCAGTGAGCGAGCGCTCTGCGCTGGCCGGCCTCGGGTGCGGCCCGCCGCCGCCGAAGTCCTTCCACTGCGCGAGCCACTGCGCCTGAACAGCCGTGTTGGGCGTGAGCACCATCGTCCGGCGGCCGAGCCGGCGCGCCATCTCCAGCCCGACGACCGTCTTGCCGGCACCGGGCGGCATGACGATGTACGCCCGCGACTCCCCGGCCGCCTGCAGCTGCTCGAAGGCGTCGAGCGCCTGCCCCTGGTAGCGACGGAAGGAGCCCGGGAAGGCACAGCGGTCCCAGGCGTCTCGCATCACCTGAGCATCCTGCCAGGGTCAGGGCGCGGGACGCGGATCCGCCGGCTGAGGCACCACGTCGTCGCGCACCAGCGTCCAGGCCAGCGCGCCGCCCAGCGCCAGCAGACCGGCGATGAGCAGCAGCGCGACGCCGTAGCCCTGCGCGAACTGCTCGGGCGCGCGGTAGTCGTCGCCGGTGATCCCGGCCGCGACCGGCAGGACCGCGACGGCGAGCAGGCCGGCCGTGCGGGCCACGGCGTTGTTCACACCCGACGCGAGCCCGGCCCGGCGCGCCTCCACGGCGGCCAGCACCGTGACGGTGAGCGGGGCGACCGTGCAGGCCAGCCCGAGGCCGAAGACGACCACCCCGGGCACGACGTCACGCAGGTAGTCGGCCTCGGGGCCGATCTCGCGCAGCAAGAGCACGCCGGCCGCGCACAGCAGCGGGCCGACCGTCATCTGCCGGCGCGGGCCGATCCGCGCGGCCAGTGCGCCCGAGCGCGCGCTCAGCAGCAGCATCACCAACGTCACCGGCAGCAGCGCGCTGCCCGCCACCAGCGGCGACCAGCCGACGACCACCTGCAGGTGGACCACCAGCAGCAGGAACAGCCCGCCCAGCGCGGCGTAGACGGCGAAGGTGACGAGGTTCGCTGCGGTGAACTGCCGCACCCGGAAGATCGCCGGCGGCAGCATCGGGGCCGGTGACCGCAGCTCGACCGCGACGAAGGCGGCCGCCGCGAGCAGCCCGCCCGCGCCCGTCAGCAGCACCGTCCGGCTCGCGCCGTCCTCCCCGGCCGCGATGAGCGCATACGTCGTGCCGGCCAGGGCCAGCGCGCCGAGGACCGCCCCGGCGACGTCGAGCGTGTCCGGTGCGCGGTCGTCGTAGGACTCCGGGACGTGCCGCTGGGTGATGACCACGACGAGCACGCAGAGCGGGACGTTGACCAGGAAGACCAGCCGCCAGGACACCTCGACGAGCACGCCTCCGAGCAGCGGCCCGGCCGCCGCCGCGAGGCCGCCGAGCCCGGACCACGCGCCGATGGCGGCGCCGCGGTCCTCGTGCCGGAACGACGCGGACAGGATCGCCAGGCTGCCGGGGGTCAGCAGGGCGCCCCCGACGCCCTGGAGCAGCCGCGCCGCGACCAGCGCCGTCACGTCGGGCGCGAGCCCGCAGAGCAGGCTCGCCACGGCGAACCAGACCACGCCCACGACGAAGACCCGGCGGCGGCCGAATCGGTCGCCGAGCGTCCCGCCGAGCAGGATGAACGCCGCCAGCGTCAGCACGTAGCCGTTGACGGTCCACTGCAGACCGGCGAAGTCGGCGCCGAGGTCGCGCCCGACCGTCGGCAGCGCCACGTTGACGATCGTCGAGTCGAGCAGCGCGATGCCGCTGCCGAGCACGGTGGCGGCCAGCACCCACCGGCCGCGCGGCTCGCCCATGGCCAGGCGCACGTCCTCGGCCATGCGTGCAGGATGCACCCATGACGATCCCCGCACGAGAGCTGGGCGCCGGCGGACCCGCGGTCGGCGCCGTCGGACTGGGCTGCATGGGCATGTCCTGGGCGTACGGCGCGGCCGAGCGCGACGACGCGCAGTCCCGCGAGGTGCTGCGGCGCGCGCTCGACCTGGGCGTGACCCTCATCGACACCCCCGCCGTCTACGGCCCCGTCACCAATGAGGAGCTGGTCGGCAGCGGG
>JAJAYV010000444.1 GCA_026786045.1 Frankiaceae bacterium
CCGCGAGGTCGTCGTCGTGCAACCGCCGAGCACCAAGACCATCGAGGTGCAGGTCGTCGTGCCCGTCGAGGACATGTCCGCGCTGGGCGAGCAGACCGGACCGGTCCGCGGCGGCTCGGCTGCCGGAGCCGCTCCTGCCGCGTCGATCTGGCCGGCTATCGAGGAGCGCATCGTCGACCTCGTCGCGTCGCACCGGGCCACCATCGTCTTCAGCAACAGCCGCCGGCAGGCCGAGCGGCTCACCAGCCGGCTCAACGAGATCGCCACCGAGCGGACGTACGGCACGCCCGACGCCGTCGTGCCGGAGGCACGCCTCGAGGGACAGCCGGTGCCGCTCGACGCCGACCGTCCGGACGGGTCGTCGGGGGTGAAGCCGTTCGGCGCGTCGTTCGCACGCGGCCCGGCCGCGCATCCTGGGCAGGGCGGCGTCGGCCGGAGCAGCGCGCCGTGGGGCAATGGCACCCCCGCCGACGGGGAGGGAATGGTCGAGATCGCCCGCGCGCACCACGGATCGGTGTCCCGCGAGCAGCGGATGCAGATCGAGGAGTCGCTCAAGTCCGGCCGGCTGCCCGCCGTCGTCGCGACCTCCAGCCTCGAGCTCGGCATCGACATGGGTGCCGTCGACCTCGTCGTGCAGGTCGAGTCGCCGCCGTCGGTCGCCAGCGGCCTGCAGCGGGTCGGCCGCGCCGGCCACCAGGTCGGGGCGATCAGCCGCGGCATCATCTTCCCCAAGTACCGAGGCGATCTCGTGCAGTGCGCGGTGGTCGCCGAGCGCATGACCTCGGGCGGGATCGAGGCGACGACCTACCCGCGCAACCCGCTCGACGTGCTCGCCCAGCAGGTCGTCGCGATGTGCGCGCTGGAGAGCTGGCAGGTCGACGACCTCGCCGCCGTGGTCCGTCGCGCGGCGCCCTTCGCGTCGCTGCCGCAGAGCGCGCTCGAGGCGGTGCTGGACATGCTGTCCGGCCGCTACCCCAGCGACGACTTCGCCGAGCTGCGCCCGCGCATCACCTGGGACCGCGTCACCGGCGTCCTGGCCGGGCGCCCGGGCGCGCAACGGCTGGCGGTCACCTCCGGCGGAACCATCCCCGACCGCGGCATGTTCGGCGTCTTCCTCGTCGGCGGCAGTCCCTCATCGTCTGCCTCCGGCAGAACGGCCTCACGCGTGGGGGAACTCGACGAGGAGATGGTCTACGAGTCGCGCGTGGGTGATGTCTTCCTGCTCGGCTCGAGTGCGTGGCGGATCGAGGACATCCCCCACGACCGGGTGCTCGTCACGCCCGCGCCGGGGCAGCCGGGACGGATGCCGTACTGGCACGGCGACGCGCCAGGACGACCGGTCGAGCTCGGCCGCGCGCTCGGAGCGTTCCTGCGCGAGATCTCGGCCGGCACACCGGAGGAGGCCAAGAAGCGCTTGCAGGAGGCAGGTCTCGACGCCAGCGCCTCGACCAACCTGCTTGCCTACCTCGCCGAGCAGCGCGAGGCGACCGGCACCCTGCCCGACGACCGCACGATCCTCGTCGAGCGATTCCGCGACGAGCTCGGCGACTGGCGGCTCGCGATCCACTCGCCCTTCGGCGCGCAGGTCAACCAGCCGTGGGCGCTCGCCCTGACCGCGCGGCTGCGCGAGACCTACGGTGTGGACGTGCAGTCGATGCACTCCGACGACGGCATCGTGCTGCGCCTGCCCGAGACCGAGGACGCGCCGGACGGCTCGGTCGCCGTCTTCGCGCCCGAGGACGTCGAGCCGGCCGTGCAGGCCGAGGTCGGCGGCAGTGCGCTGTTCGCCAGCCGCTTCCGCGAGTGCGCCGCCCGTGCGCTGCTGCTCCCCCGCCGCAACCCCACGCGGCGCACCCCGCTGTGGCAGCAGCGCCAGCGGTCCGCCCAGCTGCTGAGCGTCGCCTCGCAGTACGGCAGCTTCCCGGTCGTCCTCGAGACGATGCGCGAGGTGCTGCAGGACGTCTTCGACGTGCCCGGTCTCGTCCAGCTCATGAGGGACCTCGAGTCGCGCAAGGTGCGCCTGGTCGAGGTCGAGACGCCCTCCCCCTCGCCGTTCGCCCGCAGCCTGCTCTTCGGCTACATCGGCGCCTTCATGTACGAGGGGGACGCGCCGCTGGCCGAGCGGCGCGCGCAGGCGCTCAGCCTCGACAGCGCCCTGCTGGCCGAGCTGCTCGGCCAGGCCGAGCTGCGCGAGCTGATCGACCCCGATGCGATGGCCGAGGTCGAGGCCGAGGTGCAGCGGCGCACCGAGGAGCGCCGCGTCAAGGACCTCGAGGGCGTCGCGGACCTGCTGCGGATGCTCGGCGACCTGACCACCGCCGAGGTCGTCGCCCGCGGCGGCGAGCCGGCCTGGCTGGTCGAGCTCGAGGGGCAGCGCCGAGCGCTGCGGGTGCGCATCGCGGGCGAGGAGCGCTGGGTCGCCGTCGAGGACGCCGGCCGGCTGCGCGACGCGCTCGGCGCGGCCCTGCCCGTCGGCGTCGCCGAGGCGTTCCTCGAGCCGGTGAAGGACCCGGTCGGCGACCTCGTCTCGCGCTACGCCCGTACCCACGGGCCGTTCCACCCCGCTGATGTCGCGGCGCGCTTCGGCTTCGGGACAGCCGTGGTGGACGGCGCTCTCGCGCGGCTGGCTACCTCCGGCCGGGTCGTGCACGGCGAGTTCCGCCCCGGCGGCTCCGGGCTGGAGTGGTGCGACGCCGAGGTGCTGCGCTCGCTGCGCCGCCGCTCGCTGGCCAAGCTCCGAAAGGAGGTCGAGCCGGTCCCGCCGGAGGCCCTCGCCCGCTTCCTGCCGCAGTGGCAGGGTATCTCGGTGTCCGGTGGCCGCGGCATGGACGCGCTCGTGCGCGCCGTCGAGCAGCTGCAGGGCGCGATCGTCCCGGCGTCGGCGCTCGAGACGCTGGTGCTTCCCTCGCGCGTCCCCGGCTACAGCCCGGCGCTGCTCGACGAGCTGACCGCGTCCGGCGAGGTGCTCTGGGCCGGTCAGGGCTCGCTGCCCGGCAACGACGGGTGGGTCTCGCTGCAGCTCGCCGAGAGCGCCGACCTGCTGCTCCCGCCGCCGCTCGAGACGTCGACGACGCCGCTGCACGACGCGGTGCTGGAGCAGCTCGACGGCGGCCAGGCGCTCTTCTTCCGCCAGCTGTCCGACCGGGTGGAGAGCCACGACGATGGCACGCTGCAGACCGCGCTGTGGGACCTCGTCTGGGCCGGCCACCTCACCAACGACACGCTCGGCCCGCTGCGCGCGCTGCTGGGCACCGGGCGCACCACGCACTCGCAGAAGCGCCCGCCGGTGCGGCAGCGGTCGCGCTCCAGCTCCTCGTTCCGGGGCCGCCCGGTGATGCCGACCCGGACCGGACCGCCGACCGTCGCGGGCCGCTGGAGCCGGCTGCCCGACCGCGATGCCGACACCACCCGGCGCACCCATGCGCTCGCCGAGGCGCTGCTCGACCGGCACGGCATCGTCACCCGCGGCGCCGTGATGGCGGAGCGTGCGCCCGGCGGGTTCGCCGCTGTCTACGCCGTGCTCAAGGCCTTCGAGGAGGCCGGCCGGGTCCGGCGCGGCTACTTCGTCGAGGGCCTGGGTGCCGCGCAGTTCGCCGCCCCCGGCGCGGTCGACCGGATGCGCGCGCTGGCCGCCGCCCAGCCCGCCACCGACGAGCCGCTCTGGGAGACGCCGGTGCACGGCGGGTGGGACGCCTCGCCGTACGCCCAGAAGCAGCGGAAGCGGCGCGACGAGGCGAGAGCCGTCGTGCTCGCCGCGACCGACCCGGCCAACCCGTACGGCGGGGCGCTGCCCTGGCCGGAGCGCGAGGCCGTCGACGGGGCGGACGGGCGCGGGCACCGGCCGGCGCGCAAGGCCGGCGCTCTCGTCGTGCTCGTCGACGGGGCGCTCGTGCTCTACGTCGAGCGCGGCGGCAAGACGTTGCTGAGCTTCCGGGACGACGAGGGCTGCCTCGGCCCGGCCGTCGACGCGCTCGCCCTGGCCGTCCGCGACGGGGCGCTCGGGCGGCTGACCGTCACCAAGGCCGACGGCGAGGCGGCGCTCACCTCCCCGCTCGGCCTGGCCCTCGAGGAGGCCGGCTTCCGGCCCACGCCGAGGGGCCTGCGCCTGCGGGCGTGACGCAGGGCTGAATCAGGCCGCCGGCGCCTGCAGCCACTGCGTCAGCCGCCGGAAGCCCTCGTCCAGGCCGGTGCTCGGGGAGTAGCCCAGGTCGCGCCGGGCCGCGCCGATGTCGAACCAGTGGTCGGTCGCCAGCTGGTGGGCCAGGAACCGCGTCATCGGCGGCTCGTCCGGCCGGCGCAGCAGCCACCAGACACCCTCCGCGACGGCCCCGGCCGCCACGGCGAGGGGCAGCGGCACGCTCCGGGTCTCCGGCGGGAGCCCGCCGGCGGCGAGGATCGCGGTCACCACCTCTCGCACCGGACGCGGCTCCCCCGAGCTGATGAAGTAGGCCCGGCCGGAGCAGGCCACGCCCGGCGCGACCCGGTCGAGCGCGCAGAGGTGGGCGGCGACGGCGTCGTCGACGTAGGTGGTGTCGATCACCGCGCCCCCTCCGCCGACGAAGCGGAGCCGGCCGCGGCGGGCCCGGTCCAGGATGCGCGGGACGAGCTGGGTGTCGCCCGGTCCCCACACCAGGTGCGGCCGCAGGGCGACCGTGCCGAGGTCGTCGCCGGCGGCGGCGAGGACCAGCCGCTCCGCGACCGCCTTGGTCCGGGGGTAGGCAGAGCTGAAGCGGGTCGCGTACGGCAGCGACTCGTCGCCGCCGCGGATGTTCCCGCCGCTGTGCACCACGCTCGGCGTGCTGGTGTGCACCAGAGCGCGGATGCCGGCGGCCCGGCAGGCCGCCACCACGTTGCGGGTGGCCAGGACGTTGCTGCGCTCGTAGTCGGCGGCCGGGCCCCAGATGCCGGCCAGGGCCGCCACGTGCACGACGGCCGAGCAGCCCGCCGCCGCCTGCACCGCCACCGCGGGCTCGGCCAGATCACCCCGGACCGTCTCGACGCCCAGCGCCCGCAGCTGCGGGTAGTCGCCACGGGCCACGCTCACCACCGCGTCGCCGCGCGCCAGCAGAGCCCGGACGACGGCCCCGCCGAGGAACCCGCCGCCACCCGTGACGAGCACCCTCACAGCCGGCCCTGGGCCCAGTGGGCCAGCGCCGGCCGGTCGATCTTGGAGTTGTGCCGCACGTCGACGGGGAACGGCGGGGCGTAGAGCACCGTGGTGACCGCGACGGTCCGCGGATCGGCGGCGCCGCGCTCGAGCAGCTCGCCGCTCAGCTCCGGCGAGGGATCCACCCCGGGTTCGAGCTCGACGCAGAGCACCGGCACGCTCCGGCCCGCGGGCCCGACCCCGACGAGGGCCGTCCTGCGCACACCGGGGTGCAGGTTGAAGACCTCCTCGCACGGGACGCTGAACAGCGGCCCCTGGGCGGTGTGCACGACGTGCGCCTTGCGCCCGGCGAACCACAGCCGACCGTGGGCGTCCAGGCTGGCCAGGTCGCCCATCCGGTGCGCGAGCCGGCCCTCCCACTGCAGCTTGGCCGTCGCGGTCGCCTCCGGGCGGTCGGCGTAGCGGGGGCTGACCACCGGCCCGCGCACGACGACCTCCCCGACCTCGCCCGGCGCGACGAGCAGCTCAGGAGTCAGCTCCGCCACGGCGTCGTCGGTCACCGTCATCAGGGCCACGTCGACGCCGGGAACGGGCCGTCCGACGCAGATCCCCGTCTCCGGCAGGTCGAGCAGCTCGGCGCTGCCGATCGTCGTGACGGGCAGCGCCTCGGTCGCGCCGTACGGCGTGTGCACCTGGGCCCCCGGCCGCAGCATGGACAGCGTCCGGCGCTGCACCCGGCGCGGGACGGGTGCTCCGGCAGAGATCACCTGGCGCACGGTCGGCATGCTGCCCCCGGCGCGGCTGACGGTGTCGAGCAGCGCCGGCGAGCCGAACACGACCGTGGCGCCGAAGCGGTTCGCGGCCGAGACCACGCGGGAAGGCACGACCGAGGCCGGGCGGCTGGCGTCCATGCGCGGGACCACGGTGGTCATGCCGAGCACGGGTCCGAACAACGCGAACAGCGGGAAGGTCGCCAGGCTGACCTCACCCGGCCCGAGGTCGTACAGCCGGCGCACGAGGTCGGCCTGGGCCAGCAGCTGCGCCTCACCGTGCTCGACCCCCTTGGGCGGGCCGGTGCTCCCGCTGGTGAACATGATCGCCGCAGGCTCCCCGGCCGGTCGCTCGGGCGGCACGAACGGCTGCCGCCAGCGGCCGGACTCCTCCACCCGGCGCAGGCTCGCCCCGCCCGGCACCGGGACGCCCACGCCGATCAGCACGCTGGCCGACGGGGCCCATCCCAGCAGCCGGCGAGCCAGGTGCGCCCGGCCCACACCGAGGAAGGCCTGCGGAGCGGCCTCGGCCAGGCACGCCTTGACCCGGTCCCGGCCGATGCCCGGGTCCACGAGCACCGGCACGGCCCGCAGGCGCAGCAGCGCGAAGGCCAGCACGAAGAAGGCGCGCGTCGGGGGCACGAGCAGCGCCGAGCGCATCCCCGGGGTGAGGCCGGCGTGCTGCAGGCCGGCGGCAGCGGCGTCGACGCGGGCGTCGAGCTCGGCGAAGCTGGTCGTGCCGAAGCCGGTGCCGCGCGGCAGTGCCAGGGCCACGGCGGTGGGCTGCGCGCGGGCCTGCTCGGCCAGCAGGCCGTCGAGCGTGCTCACCGGGCCGTCCGGACCGCGGGCAGTGTCGTCACGCCGGGGCGAGGAAGCGCGCGACCTGCGGCACGATCCGGTCGGCCGCGTCCTCCAGGACGTAGTGGCCGGCATCGGCGTACCGGTGCACCTCGGCGCGTGGCAGCAGGGTGAGCAGGTGGTCCAGGACCGTGGCGTCGAACACCGGGTCCTTCATCCCCCAGAAGACCTGCGTGGGGACGTCTTCGAGCAGCGGCAGCCGCTGCTCGGTGCGCTCCAGCACGGCATAGGCGGGGTGGCCGGGCTGCAGCGGGATGTCCTGCACGAAGCGCAGCACCGCCGTCCGGTGCTCGGGGCTGTCGTACGGCGCCAGCAGGCCGGCCCGGGCCTCGGCGGGCAGCAGCATGCGCCCGCTGCCCAGCGCCAGCGCCCCCAGGCTGAAGGCGTTCAGGCGGCGGACGGCCAGGTCCCCCAGCACCGGCAGGCGCGCGGCCCGCAGCGACCAGGGCATCGCCTTGCCGGGCGGCAGCGGGAAGGCGCCGGTGTTGAGCAGCACCATCTTGTCGACCTGCTCGACGTGGTCGACCGCCCAGGCCAGGGCGATCGCGCCGCCCCAGTCGTGCACGACCAGCGACAGCGGTTGGTCCAGCCTGAGGCTCTCGACGAAGGCGGTCAGGTCGCTCACCCGCCGGGCCAGCGTGTACGGGTAGTCCGCGTCGGCGGGCTTGTCCGAGCGCCCCATCCCGATGTGGTCAGGGGCGATTGCGCGCAGGCCGAGCGGCGGCAGGGCCGCCAGCAGGCGGCGGTAGTAGAACGACCAGGTCGGGTTGCCGTGGACGTGCAGGACGGGTGGTCCGGAGCCCACGTCGACGTAGGCCATGCCGTGCCCGCCGATCTCGACGCGCTCCGAGACGTACGGGAAGCCTTGGAGCGTCGCCGTCACCACTGGATCTCGGCGGCGGCGGTGTTGATGCCGCTGCCCACGCCCATCAACATCACCCGGTCGCCGCTGCTGACCGTGCCGTCCTCGACCGCCTTGGACAGGACGGTCGGCACTCCCGCCGGGCCGATGTTGCCGAAGTGCGGGTAGATCAACGGGAAGCGCTCGATGTCCAGCCCGAGGGTGTCGGCGACAGCCTTGGTGTGCACCTTGCTGACCTGGTGGACGACGTAGGTGTCCACCAACCGGGCGTCCCAGTCGAAGGCCGACAGGGACTCCTTCCAGGTCTGCGCGGCCAGCTCCAGCCCGGCCAGCAGCAGTCCCTTGGTGTCGGTGCGCATCTCGTGCACGTCGCCGGTGCACAGGCCGGCGTGCTGGGTCCCAGCACGGCTCAGCCCGCCCAGGAAGCGCTTGCCCTCCTCGGCCGAGCTCGCCCGGGACAGCACCATGGCCACCGACCCGGACCCCAGCGTGAGCGTCGCGAACTGCTCGCGGAACATCTGCTCGTCCGCGGCGTCGCCCGCCAGCCGGTCGATGGTGGCCTGCATGGTGAAGCGGCTCGTCTCGCCGTCCACGACCAGTCCGTGCTCGATCTCCCCGCGCTCGATCATGGCCGAGACCACGTTCATGCCGTTGAGGAAGCCGAGGCAGGCGTTGCCGATGTCGAAGTTGACCGCCTCCGTGGGCAGGCCCATCAGGCCGTGTGCCAGGCTCGCCGTCGACGGCTCGAGGAAGTCGCGGCAGACCGAGGTGTTGATCAAGGCGCCGATGTCCTCGCGGCTGACCCCGCTCCTGGCCAGGGCCAGCTCGCCGGCCTGCGCGGCGACCTCGCTCGGGCGGGTCCCCTCGTCCCAGATCCGCCGCTCGGAGATGCCGGACAGCGCCTCCAGCAGGCCGGGCTCGACGCCGAGGCGCTCAAGCGTCCTCGTCATCTGCGACTCGATCTCACTCGACGTCACGACGTGGGGGGCGTCCACGTGCGCTAGGCCGCTGATGACGACCGACTCGTACCGCTGCGCTGCTCTCATCCCGATTGGTTTCCCTCGTGCTCGGCATCGACGCGTGTCGCTGCTCACCGTGTCTCAACGCACCAGTTTCGCAGCCACCTCAGCGGGTCCGCTGCGCGGGCGTGGCCAGGGCTCCGGCCGCAGGACTCAGGGCGCGGTCGAGACGACCGCTGCGGTCACGACGCCCTCGGCCGCCGGCGGGCGCTCGTACCCACGCCGCTCGCCGCCATGCCCAGGTAGACCACCGCCACGGGCGGCCCCTGCGCGAACAGCACCAGACCCATCGGCCACGGGACCGGGCCGAGGACTGCGGCACGCATCGGCCGCAGCGGCTTCCACCGGGAGCCGAGGACCGCACCGGTGACGGTGCCGACGCCCCACACGGCGTTGCTGAGCCCGTAGACCGGATCCCGGCCGTAGCGCGGCGTCGACGGCGAAGGCCGCCGCTCCGCCGACCCCGAGCACGAGCGCCGTGGCCAGTGCCGGGCCGACGATCTCGGCGACCTCCTGGCTCACGCCCGACAGCGCCTGCGCCGGCTGGATGTCGTCCTCGTCGACGGTCTGGGGGACCAGGCCGGTGCAGGCCGGGCGGAAGAACGCCTCGGCCGTCCCTAACAGCGCGCCGATGAGCACCGTCAGCACTCCGGGAACGCTAGCGACCTGCGGTCCAACGGCACAGGGGATTTCGCGCCGACGAGTGCGGGCCGCTCCCCGGGGGGACGATGGGGAGGTGCCAGAGGGTGACAGCGTGTTCAAGGCGGCGCGGCGGATGCGCGAGCAGCTCGTCGGCCGCACCGTCGTGCGCTCGGACTTCCGCGTCCCGCAGCACGCGACGGCCGACCTGTCCGGTCGGCGGATCACCGCCTTCGACTCCTACGGCAAGCACATGCTCACCCGCTTCTCGCCCGCCGCCGGCGACGACGGTCTGACGCTGCACACGCACTTCGAGATGGACGGCGCCTGGCAGCTGGTCGGCCCGGGCAAGGTGCTGCCGCGAAGCGTCGGCGACGAGGTCCGGCTGGTGCTCGCGACCGACGGCCCGACGGCGTACGCCCTGCGGATGCCGGTGCTCGAGCTCCTGCCGACGGCCGAGGAGGACCGGGTGGTCGGCCACCTCGGACCGGACCTGCTGGGCCCGTCCTGGGACGAGGACGAGGCGGTCCGCCGCCTTGCCGCGGACCCGGACCGGCCGTTGGTCGAGACGCTGCTGGACCAGAAGGACCTCGCCGGCATCGGCAACCTCTGGGCGGTCGAGACCTGCTTCCTGCGCGGGCACTCGCCCTGGACCCCGGTCCGCGACGTCGACCTGCGGGCGACCGTGCGGCTGGCCCGGCGGATGATGCAGCACTCCCTGGACCACCCCGGCCAGGTGACCACCGGCGACACCCGGCGCGGGCAGACGCACTGGGTCTACGGGCGAGCCGAGCGCCCCTGCCGCCGCTGCGCCACCCCTGTCGCCTTTCGCGACTCGGTGACCGGCCGGCCGTATGCCCGCGAGACCTGGTGGTGCCCGCGGTGCCAGCCCGGGCCGTTCCCGTCGCTGGAGGAGCGCCCGACCCGGCCGGGGCTGCGCCGGGGCGTCAACGAGGAGTCCTTCGGCTCGCGCACCAAGCGCCTGTCGGGCCGACCCGGGTATGCGCGCCGTGCCTGAGGGCGACACCGTCTGGCTCGCTGCCAAGCGGATGGACGAAGCGCTGGCCGGTCGGGCCCTCGTGCTCTCGGACTTCCGCGTCCCGCAGCTGGCGACGGCCGACCTGTCCGGCCGGGCGGTCCTCGAGGTGGTGCCGCGTGGCAAGCACATGCTGACCCGCATCGAGGGCGGGTTGACGCTGCACACCCACTTCCGCATGGACGGCTCCTGGCACCTCTACCGGCCGGGCGACCGGTGGCAGGGCGGCCCGGCGTGGCAGGTGCGCGCCGTGCTCGAGAACGCCGAGTGGCAGGCGGTCGGCTACCGGCTGCCGGTCCTCGAGCTGCTCGAGACGGCCGACGAGGACGCGGCGGTCGGACACCTCGGCCCCGACGTGCTGGCCGATGACTGGGACCTCGACGAGGCGCTGCGCCGGCTGCGCTCCGAGCCGGACCGGGAGGTCGGGCTGGCGCTGCTCGACCAGCGGGCGCTCGCCGGGCTCGGCAACCTCTACCGCACCGAGGTGCTGTTCCTGCGCGGCCTCACGCCGTGGGTCCGCGTCGCCGACGTGCCGGACCTGCCCGCGCTGGTCGAGAAGGGCCGTCGGCTCATGCTCGCCAACCGCGGCCACTGGGAGCAGTCGACGACCGGCTCGCTGCGCCGCGGACAGTCGCACTGGGTCTTCGAGCGCTCCGGCCAGCCGTGCCGCCGCTGCGGCACCCGGATCCTCACCGCCGAGCAGGGTCGGGCGCCGTACGCCCGGCTCACCTACTGGTGCCCCCGCTGCCAGATCGGGCCCGCTCCCCCGCCGGCCCGGGCGCCCCGTCGCACCGACCGACCGCTGGGGCGCTCGAGGTACGTGCCCTGATCGGGCGAAGCCACCGTCGTCCACGGGCAGGCGTCGCGCGAGGTCGTCTCCTAGGCGGTGCCCAGCGCGTCGAGGGCGGTCAGATCCTCGGGCGACAGCGCGATGCCGCCCACGTCGGCGTTGCTGCGGATCCGCTCGGGGGTGGCCGACTTGGGGATCGTGACGACGCCGTGGTCGAGGTGCCAGCGGTTGATGACCTGGGCGGGCGTACGACCGAGGCGCTCGGCGATGCCGGTCACGACCGGGTGCTCGAGGGTGCCGCCCTTCAGTCCGCTGTAGCCCTCCAGCACCACGCCGCGCCGCGCGTGCCCGTCGAGGAAGGCCCGGTCGAAGATCAGCGGGCTCCACTTGCACTGGTTGACGGCGGGCAGCACGCCGGTCGCCCGCTCGAGCTCGTCGAGCTGCTCCAGGGAGAAGTTGCTGACGCCGACGTCAGTGGCGAGCCCGTCGGTCTGGGCCTGCACGAAGGCATCCCACATCGCCACCGGGTCGGCCGGCGGCCAGTGCACCAGCCACAGGTCGACGGCGTCGACGCCGAGGGCCGTCAGCGACTGCTCCAGCACCTCGCGGGCGCGGCCGACCTTGTCCGGCGGGCACTTGGTGGTGACGAAGACCTCGTCGCGGGCGACGCCGCTCTCGCGCAGGCCGGCGCCGACCTCCGCCTCGTTCTCGTAGATGGCGGCGGTGTCCAGGTGGCGGTAGCCGGCCTCCAGGGCGGTGCCGACGCTGCTCGTCGCGGTCGCGCCGGACAGCTGCCAGGTCCCGAACCCGAGCAGCGGGATCGCGCCGCCGCCGGGCAGCGCTGCGGTCGTGGTGGGGACGTCGATGCTCATGCCCCTGTCCCTGCCCACGCGCTGCGGCGCCGACGCACGGGCCCGCTCACCTGACCTCGCGCAGCCCCTGGGCCAGGCCGTGCAGCGCGTCGGTGGCGTCCTGCAGCCGGGTGCCGGCCAGCGGGTCGGCGCTCGCGGCGACAAGGTCGGCCACCGCCCCGACGAGCCGCTCCTGGCAGGCGACACCCTCCTCGAGGGTGCGCAACAGGGCGGGCTCGGCGCCGCGGTGCGGCTCGA
>JAJAYV010000445.1 GCA_026786045.1 Frankiaceae bacterium
CCTCGACGCCTGCGGAGACCGCCGCGTGGTGGCCGGTCGGCATGACGGCGGTCAGCGGCAGAACGCTCTGCAGCCGCGGGGCACCGGCCAGCTCGGCCGGCAGGCGGACGAGGGTGCCGTCGGCCTGCGGCACGCGCACGGCCTCGCCCTGGCCGCCGTCGCCGGCCGGCCCGCCGAAGAAGCCGCCGCGCACGCAGGACGAGGGCAGTCCCCGCCGGCAGTGCTCGCAGCTGCCGCAGGACCAGGTGAACGGCGACAGCACGACGTCGCCGACGGCCACGCTCGTCACGTCCGGGCCGACCGCGTCGACGACGCCGAGGAACTCGTGCCCGATCCGGGTGCCGGCCTCCTTCGGCAGCCCGCCGCCGTACGGCCAGAGGTCCGAGCCGCACACGCAGGCGTGCGTCACGCGGACGACGGCGTCGCGGCCGGTCTGCACCTGCGGGTCCGGCACCTGCTCCACGCGGACGTCCTGGGGGCCGTGGAAGACGGTGGCGCGCACGGGGGCTCCTGCTGGCTCGGGGACCCGCACCGTACGACGACCTCGTCGGGTGCCGCCGTCGCAGGTCGCCCGCGTGGGACGATGGGGCGTGCCCGCCGACGTCCTCGTACCGCTGACGCTCGTGGTGGGGGACGAGGAGCTGCTCGTCGGTCGCGCGGTCTCCGCCGTCATGCGGGCGGCGCGCGAGGCCGACCCCGACGCCGACGTCCGCGACCTGGTCGCGGGGGAGGTGGAGCGCGGTGACCTCGACGACGCGCTGAGCCCGTCGCTGTTCGGCGAGCGCCGCGTCCTGGTCGTACGCGCCGCCCAGGATCTCGGCAAGGACGTCGCCGCCGAGCTGCAGGCCTGCGCCGCCGACCTGCCCGACGACGTGCACCTCGTGGTCGTGCACGCCGGCGGCGCCAAGGGCAAGGCACTGCTCACGGCGCTGACCGCGGCCAAGCCGCGCCGGGTCGAAGCGCCGAAGGTGACCAAGTTCGGCGAGCGGCGCGACTTCGTGCGGCGCGAGCTCAAGGCCGACGGCCGCCACGTGGACGAGGAGGCCGTCGCGGCCCTGCTCGAGGCAGTCGGCAACGACCTGCGCGAGCTGTCGTCGGCCGCCGCCCAGCTGCTCGCCGATACGACCGGGCCGATCACCGCCGAGACCGTCGCCCGCTACCACCGCGGCCGGGCCGAGAGCTCGGGCTTCACCGTCGCCGACCGCGCCGTCGACGGGGACCTCGCCGGCGCGCTCGAGCTGGCCCGGTGGGGGCAGAGCACCGGCCTCGCGCCGGTGCTGGTGACCAGCGCGCTGGCCAGCACGCTGCGGTCGATGGCGATGGTCGCCTCGGCCGGCCGGGTGCCCGCCCACCAGCTCGCCGGTCAGCTCGGGATGCCGCCGTGGAAGGTCGAGAAGACCCAGCGGCAGGCCCGCGGCTGGCGTCCGGAGGGCCTGTCGGCCGCGCTCTCGGCGGTCGCGCTCGCTGACGCCGACGTCAAGGGCGCCGCGGCCAACGCCGACTACGCCGTCGAGCGGGTGCTGCTGGCTGTGGTGGAGGCGCGCGGAGCGGGCCGGTGAGGCTGCCCGGCCGCGAAGGACCGCCGCACGAAGGACCGTCGCACGAAGGACCGCCGCGGGACCCGCCGACCCCGCCCCCGCCGCCGCCGGCCAAGAAGCCGCTCTACCCGCGGCTGCTGCGGCTCCAGCACATCAGCCCGAACGCCTGGCAGCGCGCCGTCCTCGGCGAGGGCGCGCTCGGGGTGGGGGTGCTGCTGGCGATGGCCGACCTCGCGAGCGCGTGGACCGTCGTCGTCCTGCCGGTCGCCGTCGCCGCCGTGGTCAAGGCGCACGACCTGCTGGAGGGCCTGCTCGAGTCCCGGCGCTGACGGGCGTACGAGCCCTGGCGCTTCCCGGTGATCCACGTGAGCTTCCGGGCGGCACAAGGCTCTGGATCCACCCACGACCTCACGTGGATCACTGGAGGTCGTGGGCGTACGGGCCCGGGGACGACGACGGCGCCGGACCCCTGAGGGACCGGCGCCGTGCGTGCGGAGGACTAGGAGCTGGTGCTGCTCAGCTCCGCGACCTTCTTGGCCATCGCGGACTTGCGGTTGGCGGCCTGGTTGGCGTGGATGACGCCCTTGCTGGCGGCCTTGTCGAGCATCTTGCCAGCGTCGCGCATGAGCGTCGTCGCGGCAGCAGTGTCTCCGGCGTCGGCGGCCGCGCGGTACTTGCGGATGGCCGTCTTCAGCGAGGACTTGACCGACTTGTTGCGCAGGCGCGCCTTCTCGTTGGTCTTGATGCGCTTGATCTGCGACTTGATGTTCGCCACGCTGCGTCGTCCTCGGTCCCTGGTTGATGAGTGTGAGCGGCCGGCTCGCAGGCATGCGGCGGCGCGCGTTCGGGACAAGACGATAGCAGCCGGTCCCGCCAGCCCTCCCGGCCGCCACACGACCGACACGTGCAGCGCCTGGTCTTCCGCGCAGGCCGGGCAGGGGAGGGGCAGCGCGTGGGGGACGTCCGTGGCTGACCTCTTCGAGGGCTACGCGCTTGGGGAGGCGTGGGACGCGGTCTTCACCGCCGCCGGCGCGCCGCGGGAGCACAGCACCCCGCTCGTCGACGCGCTGCGCGCCCTGTCGAGGGAGGACCTCGACGTGCGCGCCGGCCTCGCGCCCCACGACGCCGCGCTCGCGATCATGGACCTCGCGCACGAGCAGGTCGCCTACGTCCCCGGCAGCACGGGCGTCGCGACAGCGCGGGAGCCGTGGGCGCTGGGCAGCGGCGTCTGCCAGAGCATCGCGCACGTCGCGATCGCGCTGCTAAGCGCGGTCGGCCTGCCCGCGTCGTACGTCTCGGGCTATC
>JAJAYV010000446.1 GCA_026786045.1 Frankiaceae bacterium
AGAAGTGCCACCACGTCGAGGACTTCAACCGGCTCACCGGCCGAGGCTGAGAGGCATTGAGATGGCATCCACACTGACGTACGAGTACTCGGTCCGTGACAAGTCGGGCAAGATCGTCTCGGGCAAGCTCGACGCCGAGTCCCAGGCCGCGGTTGCCTCCAAGCTCAAGCAGATGGGCTACGCACCAGTCAGCATCAGTCAGCACAAGGCCGGGATGAAGAAGGAGCTGTCCATCCCTGGCTTCGGCAAGAAGGTCAAGCTCAAGGATCTCGCGATCATGTCGCGGCAGTTCGCGGTGATGATCAACTCGGGACTGTCTCTTCTCCGTGCGCTCACCATCCTGACCGAGCAGAGCGAGAACAAAGAGCTTGCTCGCGTGCTTGGTGAGGTCCGCAACGACGTAGAGATCGGCACGGCACTGTCGGCCGGCATGGCCAAGCATCCTGCGGTCTTTCCACCGCTGATGGTCAACATGTGCCGGGCCGGCGAGGTGGGGGGGTTCCTCGACTCGGTGCTGCTGCAGATCGCCTCGAACTACGAGGCCGAGGTCAAGCTCCGAGGCAAGGTCAAGTCCGCCATGACCTACCCGGTGGTCGTGTTCATCATCGCCATCCTGGCCGTGATCGGGATGCTGCTGTTCATCGTGCCCGTCTTCGCCACGATGTTCGAGGACCTGGGTGGCGAGCTCCCGGCGCCCACCAAGGTCCTCGTCTTCCTGAGCGGGGCGATGAAGATCCTCGCGCCGGTCGGGGTCGTGGCAACGATCGTCTTCTTCGCTACCTGGCCGAAGGTCAAGCAGAGGCAGGCGGTGCGGAACGTCCTCGACCCGCTCAAGCTCAAAGTGCCGGTCTTCGGCTCTCTCTTCCAGAAGATCGCTCTTGCGAGGTTCAGCCGGAACTTGGGCACGATGATGCGCTCCGGAGTCCCTATCCTCCAGTCGCTCGAGATCGTGTCATCGACGACGGGCAACGTCGTCCTGGAGCGCGCGATCCGCGACGTCCAGGAGAGTGTTCGCACCGGCGAGTCGATCGCCAAGCCGCTGGAGAACCATTCGGTCTTCCCGGCCATGGTGGTACAGATGATGTCGGTCGGTGAGGACACCGGTGCGCTGGACGACATGCTGGACAAGATTGCGGAGTTCTACGACCAGGAGGTGGAAGCCACGACGGAGGCGCTCACGTCCCTCATCGAGCCGCTGATGATCGCCGTCCTGGGCAGCATCATCGGAGCCATGATCATCGCGTTGTACATGCCGATCTTCAGCGTGTTCAACCTGATCACAGAGTAACCAGCGCGTCCCGCGAACCGGGGGTCGAGCCCAGATGGGTTCGGCCCCCGTTCGTTCGTTCTACGCCCTTCGGGTGGTTCCAGGAATTTCCTTGCGAGGGCACTCAAGGAGCCCGTGCGGCCCGCCGAAACCATCTCTGTCAACGAGCCACACCGGCCAGAAAACGGCACACCCGTCGAGAGACGGGCTCGCAAAGCCAGGGAACCGCGGCACGGAATTGCGGTCAGCCCAGCTGCCTCGGCCGGCACCCACCCGGGTGCCGCGAGGGACCGGCGGCGTGGCTCTCGGGAACGGTCCTGAAAGGACGGAGCATCACATGCTCGCTCGTATCCGCAAGTCGGCCGAGGAGAAGGACCAGGGCTTCACCCTGATCGAGCTCCTCGTCGTCATGATCATCATCGGTATCCTCGCTGCCATTGCCATCCCGGTGTTCCTGTCGCAGCGCGCCAAGGCCCGGGACACCTCGACCAAGGCCGACGTCTCCACTGTCGGCAAGGAGCTCGCGACGTACTTCGTCGAGCCCGCTGCGGGGTACGTTCTCACCGTCGCGCAGGTCGGCGGTGCCGGCGGCAACATTCAGCTGTCGGACTCCGCCTCCGTCCCGACGCTGTTCGCCGACATCAAGGTGAGCGCCGGCACTGTGCTGCAGGGCGGTGTTGCTGGCTTCACGGTCGCCCCCAACGACATCACCTGGTGCGCCGGCCTGACCAACGTCACTGGCAAGCAGAAGACTTACAAGTACTCCGCTGCTGGTGGTCTGGCGCCGGGCTCTTGCCCGTAAGCCTTGACTGACGGTCTGGGCGGTCCCCTCGCGGGGGCTGCCCAGACCCATTCGGGCCCTGGTCGCAGTGTCGCCCGTTCGGGCGTGCGGCGCGACCTCAAGAAGCACCGTCCGGGCGCCGATCAATGCCTGAGGGTAGTCCCTGTACGCCCTGGAGAGGAGCCACCAGATGAACGCCCACGGCGCCCACGCCGGGCCGCGCCACGACGATGGCTTCACCCTGATCGAGCTCCTTGTCGTCATGATCATCATCGGCATCCTGGCTGCCATCGCCATCCCGACGTTCCTGAGCCAGCGGGCGAAGGCATACGACGCCTCCACCAAGGCGGACGTGAACCACCTCGGCAAGGAGGTGGCCACGTACTTCGTCGACGGGACCGGCACCTTGACCCTGAATTTTCTTTCGGTTCCGGGAAGTGTCGTCGTCACTGACGGCTCGTACTCCGAGACCGTGAACCTGACGAATGGGACCGCCGCGCCGGCCTCGGGAGCATCCGCGAACCTCGGCGACCCCATGGGCTGGTGCGTGTCCTTGACCGATCCCAAGGGTCGTGTCAAGACCTACCAGTTCACTGCCGCCGATGGACTAGGGACTAGGACCTGCTGATGCGTGCTTCAATCAAAAGGCTTCGGCTGAGGCTCGGGGGGGACGACAGCGGCTTCACGCTCACCGAGGTCGTCATCACGCTGTTCGTCATCAGCGCGGTCCTGCTCGGCCTTGTCGGCGTCCAGGTCGGCGCCCTCGCGAGCGTCGCTCTGGCCAAGGAGCGCCAGCAGGCGACCGCCCTGGCCAACCGTACGATGGAGCAGCTTCGGGCGCTGCCGTACGACACGGTCTCTGCCGGCCTGCGGACGTGCGACACGGCGGGGGACCCGAACATCGTCAGCGGCGCGTTCAAGCCGGCCTACGACGCGTCGATCAACGAACCGATCGTCACGAACTCCACAGCCTGCAGCGGTGCTGTGCTGGCGCCGTTGTACCCGCACGTGCAGCAGGGTGCCCCGACGCGGGTCGGGTCGACCCAGTTCGCGGTCCGCACCTACGTGAGCAAGGTGAGCGCAACAAGCGACCAGGGGTACTTCCTCACCGTTCTCGCCAGCTGGTCCAGCGCCAACACCAAGGGCGTGGCCAAGCTCGTCGCGGTCCGCTCCCGCCTCTACAGCCCGGTCGGGTGCAGCTCGAGCTCCACGGCCACGCGGCCGTTCGCCGGGCCTTGCCAGGCCTTCTTCTACAGCGACGCGGGAGCCGCACCGTCTGGCATCACGGTGTCGTCGGTCACCAGCGGCTCGACGCTGGTCAACGGCTCCGACGTCGTGCGGCTGGAGGCAAAGCTGCCCGCCCTGTCCGCCCGCACGCAGAACGAGCAGATCGTCTCCGCGCAGTCGGTGTCGTCGACGTCCAAGCTGCTCCTCAAGCGGGCATCCGAGACGTCTGCTGGCGGCCAGTCGGGCACGTCAGCAGCCGACACCGACCCGGCGACCGGCACCGGCAACTCGCCCGGGGCGGCGTCGGCGGTGAGCTACTCCGGGTCCTCGACCCTGGCGTCGTCCGGGTCCTCGGTCGCCAACTTCTCGGTGTCTGCCCCGGCAGCCGGGACGGGCTCGGCCTTCTCCACCACCCTGGCCACGGCGACCCCCGCTTGCAAGGACGACGCCGGCGCGAGCCTGGTCACCAACCAGGCATGCTCCAGCGCCGACCTGACCCCCAACGGTACGTACCGGGCCACGATGGATATCAACATGCCGGGCGGCGGCGTCAAGGCGGTCGACCTGGCGTCGATCGTCACGGCTGCCGGGCCGCCTGCCTGGCGGTCCTACGGCGCCCGCGCGATCCTCCCCGTGTCGGGGCACTGCACCAGCACCAGCGGCATCGGCTGCGTTTCCAGCGGCGCACGCCGCAGCCTGGGCCAGGCGACCGCGGGCGTTCTGCCGACACCGGGGTCCGGCGACGCGGTGCCCACCGGGTTCAGCTACATGGCCCAGCTGAACGGGTTCAGCGCGACTGTCGCATCGGAGTCGGGCATCTCGCCCGCCGTGGCCACCGCGACCCGGAGCGCGAACACCATCACCTACTGGAACGGCGCGGGGTACTCCTCGGCCGCCCTGAGCGATGCTGGAGCCACCTACACGCTCGGCACGGCGACCGGCACCTACCGCCTCGCCGGCCTGGTGGCCCTGACCATCCAGATGACCGGTCGTGTCGTTGTCGATCCGGTCAGCATGGTGTCCAGCGGCTCGGCTCCCTGCCGGACAGCGGCATGTACCTCGACTGCGACGGTCGGCGGCGTGCAGCTCGTCGTGGAGTACAACATCACGAACGACGTGGGTGCCGTCGGCAGTTTCGTCGTGACCACCGACCTGGGCAACACGATCGCCCAGACGACCTACAAGGCGGCCCCCAGTGCTTAAGGCGATGGCGCGACTCCGCGAGGGCAGGCGCGGTGACAAGGGCACCACGCTCGTCGAGCTCCTGATCTCGATGACCATCTTCTCCCTCGCCCTGGCGATGGTCTACTCCGTGCTGATCACGGTGCAGCGCCAGACCAAGGACCAGACCTCGCGGGCCGACTCCGTGGGCAACGCCCGCCTGGCGCTGCAGCAGATCGACCGTCAGGTGCGCTCGGGCAACGTGCTCTACAACCCGGCATCCGAGACCCTGCC
>JAJAYV010000447.1 GCA_026786045.1 Frankiaceae bacterium
CCTCGGTGCCGTGCCGGCCGAGCGAGCCGTCGTCCTGCAGCAGCTCGGCGAGGTGCAGCGGGGTCTTGTGCGAGCGGACCGGGTCCGGGTGGCCGCCGCGGTGGGCGTCGACGATCAGCAGGTGCACGGTGTTCGAGCCCACGTCGAGGACACCCAGCCTCACGAGCCGCTCCGGAGCACGGGCGGAGGCTAGCCCGCGCGGCCCGGGGGCGCGGGACGCCACCCCCGGGTAGCGTGCTGGTGATGTCTGCGCCCCGAGGAGCCTGGCAATGACCCGCCAGCAGCTCGACGAGCCGGCCTTCGAGCGCACGACCGGCTGCACCGGGGACGAGGTGATCGGCCGCAACTGCCTGACCGAGCTGGCGTACGGCGCCCTCGACGACGATGTTGCGCTGCTCGTCGTCCGCGTGCTCGCGTGACGGACCTGGGCCTGCCGCGGGTCCGCGAGGTGGAGCCGGACTTCCCGCGCGACTGGGTCGAGTTCGCCGACCCGGCCGACCCCAAGGGCGTCGTGCGCGCCGACCTGACCTGGCTGCTCTCGTCGTGGACCTGCGTCTACGGTCGCGGCTGCGAGGGCATCGTCGAGGGCCGCGCCGAGGACGGCTGCTGCACCCACGGCGCCTTCTACGCCGACGACGAGGACGAGGCGCGGGTCGAGCGCTTTGCCGCCCAGCTGAAGAAGAAGCACTGGCAGCACGCCGATCTGGGTCGTCGCGAGGGCGTGAGCGAGGTCGATGAGCTCGAGGGCGAGCCGGCCCGCCGCACCCGTACCGTCGATGGCGCCTGCGTCTTCCTCAACCGGCCGGGGTTCTCCGGCGGCGCCGGCTGCGCGCTGCACGGCCTGGCCGAGCGCACCGGGCTGCACCCGCTCGAGACCAAGCCCGACGTGTGCTGGCAGCTGCCGGTGCGGCGGACCCAGGAGTGGGTCGACCGGCCCGACGAGGTGCAGGTGCTGGTCACCTCGATCGGCGAGTTCGACCGCCGGGGGTGGGGTCCGGGCGGCGCCGACCTGAACTGGTGGTGCACCTCGTCGCCGACCGCCCACGTCGGCGCCGACCCGCTCTACCTGACGTACGGCCCTGAGCTCGTCGCGCTGCTGGGTCAGCCGGCGTACGACGAGCTGGCGCGGCTGTGCTCCCGGCGCGCGGGCTCACTGCCCGAGCACCCCGCCACGGCGCAGGCCCTGACCGTGCTCGATGCGGGCGGCGCCGAGCCGGCGACTCCCCCAGGCTACGGTTCGAACTTGTAGCCGAGGCCGCGGACGGTGAGCAGGTGCTTGGGCTCGCCCGGGTCGGGCTCGACCTTCGCGCGCAGCCGCTTGACGTGCACGTCGAGGGTCTTGGTGTCGCCGACGTGGTCGGCGCCCCACACCCGGTCGATCAGCTGGCCGCGGGTCAGCACCCGGCCGGCGTTGCGCAGCAGCAGCTCGAGCAGCTCGAACTCCTTCAGCGGCAGGGCGACCTGCTCGCCCGCGACGGTGACGACGTGCCGCTCGACGTCCATGCGGACCGGTCCGGCCTCCAGCGCGCCGCTCGCCTCCTCGGCGGTCGGCTCGGCACTCCGGCGGCGCAGGACGGCGCGCACCCGGGCGACGAGCTCGCGCGAGCTGAACGGCTTGGTGACGTAGTCGTCGGCGCCGAGCTCCAGGCCGACCACCTTGTCGATCTCACTGTCGCGGGCGGTGAGCATGATGACCGGCACCGACGACTTGGCGCGCAGCGCGCGGCAGACCTCGGTGCCCGACAGCCCGGGCAGCATGAGGTCGAGTAGCACGATGTCGGCGCCGCTGCGCTCGAACTCCGCCAGCCCGTCGGGGCCGGTCGCGGCCACCGCGACCTCGAAGCCCTCCTGGCGCAGCAGGTAGGACAGCGGGTCGGAGATGGACTCCTCGTCCTCCACCACCAGCACTCGGGTCACGGGCCCTCCTCCTCGGTAGCGGCCCCCGACGGCGGGAGCCTCAGTGTGAACGTCGAGCCGGATCCCTCGACGCTCCAGACGCTCACCTCGCCACCGTGGTTGGTGGCGACGTGCTTGACGATCGCGAGCCCGAGCCCGGTTCCGCCGGTCGCGCGGGACCGGGCGGGGTCGGCGCGGTAGAAGCGCTCGAAGACGCGCTCGAGGTCCTTGTCGGCGATGCCCATGCCCTGGTCGGTGACGCTGACCTCGACCGCCCCCTCGCGCGAGCGGACGGCGACGGCGACCCGGGTGCTCTCCGGGCTGTAGTGCACGGCGTTCTCGATGAGGTTGCCGACGGCGGTCACCAGCTGCGACTCGCTGCCACAGACGGTCAGCCCCCGCTCGCCGCCGCGGACGATCTCGATCCCGCGGGCGGTGGCAGCCGTACGGGTCCGGTCGACGGCCTCGGCGACGACCTTGTCCACCGGTACGAGCTCCTGCTCGGGCAGCGGGTCGGCGCCCTGCAGCCGGGACAGGTCGATGAGCTCCTGCACGAGCCGGGCCAGCCGGCCGGCCTCGTGCTGCAGCCGCCCGGCGAAGCGGCGCACCGCGGTGGGGTCCTCGCTGGCGTCGAGCATCGCCTCGGCGAGCAGCGACAT
Organism: Frankiaceae bacterium; assembly: GCA_026786045.1. Taxonomy (GTDB): domain Bacteria; phylum Actinomycetota; class Actinomycetes; order Mycobacteriales; family SCTD01; genus SCTD01. Next base: position 2,556 of record JAJAYV010000447.1, read on the forward strand.
CGCCCCCACCGGCGTCTTGAGCTCGTGGCTGACGTTGGCGACGAAGTCGCGGCGGACGGCCTCGACCCGCCGGGCCTCGGTGACGTCCTCGACGAGCAGCGCAACGTGCCCCTCCGCGTCGCCGACCGGCACGACCCGCACCCGCACCGCGTCGGGCAGCCGCACCAGCCGGCCGCGCGCCGGCTCGACCTCGACCTCCTGCGCCTCACGGCTGCGCCGCACGTCGGAGGCCAGCCGGCGCAGCTCGGCCACCAGCAGCCGGTTGCCGCGCACGACGCCGAGCTCCACGGCGGAGCGGTTCGCGAGGACCACCGTGTCGTCGGCGGCGAGCACGGCGACGGCGACGGGCAGCGCGTCGATGACCTGGACGCTGCTGGGGCCGCTGTCGACCTCGAGGCCGAGGCGCGGCTCCGGCTCCGGCCGCCCCGGCCGGTGCAGCCGCCCGGCCGCGCCCCCGCCCCCCCGGCGGGGCGGGGCCCGCCCGCCGCCACTGCGCCGCAAACGCCCCCCACGACCTACCCACGCCGGTGGGGGCGATGTCGCTGCTTGCCGAGGCGATGCTCGACGCCAGCGAGGACCCCACCGC
>JAJAYV010000448.1 GCA_026786045.1 Frankiaceae bacterium
ATGGGGACGGCGAGTCCGACGGCGTCGTCACCCTCATGACCCTGCACGCCGCGAAGGGCCTGGAGTACCCGGTCGTCTTCCTCACCGGGCTCGAGGACGGCGTCTTCCCACACCTGCGCACCCTCGGCGACGAGCGCGAGCTGCAGGAGGAGCGCCGGCTCGCCTACGTCGGCATCACCCGCGCGCGGGAGCGGCTGTACCTGTCGCGCGCCCACGTGCGCAGCGCCTGGGGCCAGACGTCGTACAACCCGCCGTCGCGCTTCCTCGACGAGGTGCCGGAGGGGCTGGTCGCCTGGCAGCGCGGGGAGTCCTCCGTGGCCGCACCCGCTCCGGCGCTGTCGCGGGCTGCCGATCGCCTCGTGGGCACCGCCCGCGGCCGCACCGCGGGCCCCGGGCTCCGCGCGATCCCGAACCTCGAGGTCGGCGACCGGGTCACCCACGACGCATTCGGGCTCGGCACGGTCACCGCCACCCGCGGCGCCGGTGACGCCAGCCAGGCCGAGGTCGACTTCGGCGGCAGCACCGGCGCGAAGTGGCTGCTGCTGCGCTACGCCCCGCTCGAGAAGCTCTAGCGTCCCGGCCGCTGCCACCGGCGGCCTACCCTCGCTGTGCCTTGCCGCTGCAAAGTCGGCGGAGGACGGTGTCAACCGCCAGGCCCCTCGGGCGTCTGAGCAGGTGAGACACAGGGGCGGGGGCGGCAGATGGACTTGCTGGAGCCGCGTGCCGTTCACCGGCGCAGCGGCCGCGACGAGGCGGTCGACGCGTTGTTCCGGCGCGAACATGCGCACCTGGTGGCGTATGCGCGGCTGCTCGTCGACGACGTCCAAACCGCCGAGGACGTCGTGCAGGAGGCCTTCGCCTCGCTGCACCGGCACTGGTCCGGTCTCGTGCACGAGGGTGCGGCGCTGGGTTATCTGCGCACAGCAGTAGCCAACGGAGCCCGCAGCCAGCTGCGTCGCCGGCGCACAGTGCGGGCCTTCCGCGCCCCGCGCCCGGTCGACGTCCCTTCGGCGGAGAGCGTCGTCGTGCGGCACGAGAACGAGCAGCGGCTGTGGGACGCGCTGGCCCACCTGCCGCTGCGACAGCGAGAGGTCGTGCTGCTGCGGTACTTCTTCGACCTGAGCGAGGCGCAGATCGCGGACGAGCTGGCGATCAGCCGCGGCTCGGTCAAGCAGCACGCCTCGCGCGCCATGGCGGCGCTCGGATCCCGGTTGGAGGTGGCTCGGTGAGCACGACGAACCGACCGGTTGACCCGACCGAGGCCCTGCGGGCCGCCCTCGCCCACCACCTGGAGCAGACCATGGCCCTCACCGACACCGAGCGTGAGCTCGCGCGCTTCCACGACACCGTTCGTCGCCGGCGGCCCGTGGCCCGGCTCGTCGCTGCCGCGGCGGCAGTGACGCTGGTCGCCGCTGGGGCCGCGTGGGGGCTCCTCGGCGTGGACCGCAATGTGACCCTGCCGGGCCAGGTGGCCGTACCCACACCGAGCACGGCCGTCGAGCTGGGGCCCGTTGCCGAGGTCGCGCTACCGAGCGGCACGGTCGGCGTCGGGATGGCACAGGCGGGCGGGTCGCTCTGGGTGCTCACCGCCGCGGGCGACCTGCTCGAGGTGGATCCGCGCGCGAACAGGGTCGTCCGCCAGATCACGCCCGGGGGTGGGGTCACCGGTGAGATCGTCGCCGTCGGCGACGACCTGTGGGTCGGTGCTGACCGCAACGGATCCCGGGGATACGCCCGCATCCCCGCAGGTGCCAGCGCAGCGGACGCGTTCCTCGCGACCGGGGCAGGCCCCCGGCAAGGCGGGCTGCCCGGCCATCCACTGGCCTTCGGGCCAGCGGGTCTGTGGGGCACAGCCGACGACGGCCGCGCGCTCGTCCGCATGGACCCCCGGTCTGGCAAGGAGCTGAGTCGCAGCCCGCTGCCGTTCGCCGCCGTCAGTGTCGAGGTGGGCGATGACGTGGTCTGGGCCGGCGCGGCCGACGGGAGCACCGCAGTGCTGACCACCGCGACGGGCACCGTTGGCGACGGCCCGCCCCTGAAGGTCGGACCCATCGGACCGGTCGGGCTCATCGGGCGGTCGGCCTGGATCATCGATGCTGACTCAGCGGCGCTCGTGCGCGCAGAGACCAGCTGTGGCTGCCCGATCACCACGCAAGACCTGCCCGACGGCGTCCCGTCCCCGCCTGACGCGGCCGGAGAGGTCTTCGGGACCGACCGGCAGGTGCACGCCCTCTACCGCACGACGTCCGGCTGGCAGCTCGTCCGCGTCGACGACATCAGCGCAGCGCCCTCGAGCCGCACCTCACTCGGGGAGCTCGTGTCGAAGCCGCTGGTCGTGCTCGCCTTCGATGACGTGTGGGTTCTGCGTCCCGACGGCTCGACCCTGGAACGCGTTCGCACCTGAGCGCGCACTCCCGCAGGACCGGAGGGCGGTCCCGCCCGCCGGCGACGTAGCGCGACGCCGCGGCTGCAAGCCGCTGAACGGAGTACCCATGAAGCGACGTGGCATGACGGCCCTGGGCGCGGTCGTCCTGGCAGCCAGCGTGGCCCTCACCGCACCTGCGGCCGCGAGTGCGGCGGACGGGCAGCACGGCGGCCCGGTCGTTGTCACGACCGAGGGCCCGGTCCGCGGAAGCACGACAGGCGCCACCGTCACCTTCCGCGGTCTTCGCTACGCAGCACCGCCCGTCGGCGAGCTTCGTTGGCGGGCACCTGCTCCGGCGGATCGTCGAAAGGGCGGCGTACTCGATGCGAGCACCTCAGGACCGGCGTGCCCGCAGAACGGCTCCCCGTTCGGTCAGGCGAGCTCGACCGAGGACTGCCTGTTCCTCGACGTCCACGCGCCCACTGGTGCCAAGCGGCCGGCCGGGCTGCCCGTGATGGTCTACTTCCACCCCGGTGGACTGCTCACCGGACGGGGCAACGCGCTCGACCCGGCACCGCTGGTGCGCAACGGCGTCCTGGTGGTCACGGTCAACTACCGGCTTGGCGCCCTGGGCTTCCTGGCCCACCCAGGGCTGTCCGCCGAAGCCGACGGCTCCTCGGGCAACTTCGGCCTCATGGACCAGCAGGCGGCGCTGCGTTGGGTGCAGCGCAACATCCGTGGCTTCGGCGGTGACCCGGCCAATGTCACGATCTTCGGTGAGTCCGCCGGCGGCCAGTCGGTGATCTACCAGATGGTGTCTCCTGCGGCAGCCGGCTTGTTCAGCCGGGCGATCGCTCAGAGCGGCGCCGACATCGACGTCCAGCACCAGGTCAGCCAGCTGACGGCGAACGCCGCAGGCACCGCCTTCGCCGAAGCTGCCGGCTGCCCGAACCAGAGCGCGGCCTGCCTGCGAGCGCTGCCCGTTGCAGCCCTGCTCGCCAAGCAGCGCACCGACTTCTACAACCCGAACCTCGACGGCCGGGTGCTGCCGCAGTCCGTCTCGTCAGCCCTCACCTCCGGTGAGGTCCACCGCGTCCCCTTCATCAACGGGTCCAACGCTGATGAGTTCCGGCTGTTCATCGGGCTCATCGAGCTGGCCGGCTACCCGATCACGGACGACGCCTACGAAGCCGGTATCCAAGCGGTGCTCAGCGTCGACGGGGCGACGGCCGCCTACCTCGCTGGCGTCTACCCGCTGTCCGAGCACGGCAGCGCGAGCGAGGCCGTTGCCGCCATCGGCACCGATGCGGTGTTCTCCTGCAGCACCCGCCAGATCACCGAGCTGGCGTCCCGCTGGATGCCGACCTACGCGTACGAGTTCGCCGACCGGACCGCGCCGCCGTTCCTGCCACCGCTGAGCTTCCCGCAGGGCGCCTACCACGGATCTGAGAACCCGTACCTGTTCGCCGTCCCGGGGATGCCCGACCTCCTCAACGCCGCGCAGCAAGGCCTGGCCACGACGATGCAGCGGTACTGGACCAGCTTCGCCACCACCGCAGTCCCGGAGGGTCGCGGCGACGTGCCGTCCTGGCCGCGGTACGACGAGGCCGAGCTCCTGCAGCGCCTCGCCCTTCCGGCGCCCACCACGACGAGTGATTTCGCCGACGCGCACCACTGCGACCTGTGGACGCCAGCAAGCTGACATCCGCGAGCCGGCCGCTGGCTCGCGGACGTGACGGTCACCGAGCGGAGCGCGCGAGCTAGATGTCGACGCCGCGCTTGCGCAGCCAGGTGAGCGGGTTGACCGGCGTGCCGTCGATCCGGACCTCGAAGTGCAGGTGCGGGCCGGTCGACTGCCCGGTGTTGCCCTCCTTGCCGATCTGCTCGCCGGCAGCGACGCGCTGCCCTGAGCTGACCAGCAGGCGCGACATGTGGCCGTAGACCGTGACGGTGCCGTCGCCGTGCACGATGCGGACGGCGCGGCCGTAGCCGCCCTCCGACCCGGCGCTCTTCACGGTGCCGGCCGCGGTCGCGTAGATCGGGGCGCCGACGCCGGCGGCGATGTCGATGCCGGCGTGCAGGCGGCCCCAGCGACGGCCGTACTGGGAGGTGAGGCGGCCGGTGCCCGGACGGACGTAGGTCGCCCCGGATCCCGCGGCGGCCTCGGCGTCCCGGTCGCGGGAGGCCCGCTCGGGGGCCGGCGGTGGGGGCGGCGGGGTGTTGGCGACGGCCAGCCCCTGCGCCAGGGCAGTACCGAGCGCGATGTTGACCTGCTGGTCGACGGGCACCACGGGCTCGGCGGCCGGCAGCTCGACCGGCTGCAGGGCAGCGGCGGCGGTCACGCGCGGCGGGACCTCCACCGCCGAGGCCGGCAGAGCGGCCATCCCGGCGAAGGCGGTCCCGGCGGCGGCGAGCAGGACCCCGGGCAGCAGCGCACCGCGGGTGCGGGAAGGGTCCTTCGGGGCGGCATGGCGTGGCCGAGACTGCTGCGCAGGCACGTGGTCAGGCTCCGTCGTCGGGGTCAGGTCAGCCCAGTCCGGTCCCCTTGCGGGGCCCGCGGCTCGAGCCTGACCCGCCCCGTGGAGGGGACTTGGAGGCGGGTCGTTACCGCGACGTTATCCATCGTCATGGCTTCGAGGCAAATCCCGGTGGTACCCGCTGTGAACATCACGTCACCTGGAAAGACCGGATCAGGCGGTGGTGGACGCCTCGTCCCGGGTCGTACGGGGAGCGGCCAGGGTCGGCGAGACCGGGCCCGCCGCCTCGAGCCGGGTCACCCCGGCGGTGCGCGTCGTGCCGTCCTCGTCGAGGTGGGCCAGCAGGGTGGCGATGTCGTGGACGACCCGTCCGTCGATCGGCAGCGACATGTGGCCGACGCCGTGCAGCAGCACGTTGCGGGCCGACAGGTCGGGGTGGATGACCCGGGCCGAGCGCTTGGGGACGATGAGCTGGTCGAGGTCGCTCCAGTAGGCGACGAAGCGGGTCCGGCAGCCAGCGGCCGGCGCCTCGAGCTCGGTCATGAGGTCCGACCCGGGGCGCAGCTGGCGGACCAGCCGCGACGGGAGCAGGTGGGCGGCGTAGGTCCCGGCGTGGGGGCTGCCCAGGGTGACCAGCGTGTGAACGCGCGCGTCGCCGCCCATGCGCTGCACGTAGTAGCGCGCGACCACCCCGCCGAGGGAGTGCCCGACGACGTGCACGCGCTCGTAACCGGTCTCCTCGCAGGTCTTCTCGACCAGACGGGCCAGCTGCACGGCTGCGGTGCGGACGTCCTGGGTGAAGGGGCTGTAGTTGACGGTGAGCACCTGGCCGAAGCCGCGTCGCCGCAGCGCCCGGCGCAGCAGGGTGAAGACCGAGCGGTTGTCGACCAGGCCGTGCACGAGCAAGATCGGCGTGCCCGCGGCGACGACGTCGCCGAGCAGCAGCCCGCGCTGGGCCGGGGGCAGGTCGTCCAGGGTGAAGCGGTCGGCCATCGCCCGGTGGTCCGGGCGGGCCTTCTCGCCGAGGACGCCCATCGGGTAGAGGACGGTGTGGGCGGCGACCCAGGCCAGCTCGGTCCCGGCGCCGCGGAGCCCCGCGGGCGTGCAGATCGTGCGGACACCGCGGCGGGTGGTCCGGGCGGCCCGTGCCAGGGCCGGGCGGGGGTCGCGCACGGCTGTCCTCTCGCTGCGGGTCAGGGCACCTCACCTCCACGTGCGAGGCCGACGTTAGGCCCTGAAGTGCCCACAGGGTGGCCGATCTCACATGACGATGTCGTCACGGTCGTCACAGTCGACCCGGCAGCGGTCCCCCCCAACGGGCGCGTCGGGTTGCGCGGCGGGCTGTGTCGTCGTGGCCGGCCAGCGCGACCAGGTGCGCGACGACGTCCGCAGGGTCCTTGACGAGCGCGTCGGCGGCGCCGAGGGCCAGCAGGTCGGCCGGCGTGATGCGCATCAGGTCCGCGCATTCCCGGGCCGGCCGGCGCAGCGCCGCCTCGGCGCCCTCCGGACCGATCGCGGCGAAGTAGGCGTCGGGCGTGATGAGCACCCGGTCGGCGGCGGCGGCCGCGAGGGCCCCGCCGGAGCCGCCCTCGCCGTGCACGACGGCCAGCGTGGGGGAGGGGCAGGTCAGCAGGGCGTCCATCGCCTCGCCGATGGCCGGGGCGACCCCGCCCTCCTCGGCGGCGGTGCCGGGCTCCGCGCCCGGGGTGTCCACCAGCGACAGCACCGGCAGCCCCAGCCGCCCGGCCAGCCGGTAGGCCCGGGCCGCCAGCCGGTA
>JAJAYV010000449.1 GCA_026786045.1 Frankiaceae bacterium
CAGGTCCGGTAGAAGCCAGCGACGACGGACAGCCGCCGGGAGACCGTCGAGGGCTTGAACCGGCGGACGTCTTGCATCCACCGCAGGTACAGCTCGAGGTCGTTGCGCTGCGCGTTCAGCGGCGTGAGCTGCCGGTCCGGGCACCAGGTGATGAAGATCTGCAGGTCTGATTCGGTGTGCTCGCGGGACGTGCCGCGGTAGCGCGACAGGTGAGCCACAGCCGCCAGTGAGCGCTCGCGCAAGCCCGACAGCAGAGGGTCAGACCGTCATGGTCGGACGTGGTCTTGCGCTCGCGGCGAGCTTGCCGTCAGAGCAGGCCCTGTGCGACCTCGTCGAGCGCCTCGGCCAGCCCGACAGCAGGCGTCCAGCCCCAGCCGTGGGCGCGGTCGGCGCGGACCCGGCCGGTCCACGCCGCTGCGTCGTCCCACACCGGCGAGACGCCGACGGCGCGAGTGACGGTCTCGTAGTAGTCACGGACTGTCGCCGGGCCCGCCGCGACGTTGACGGGCGTGCAGGCCCCGGCCACCGGTCCCGTCGCGGGATCCGTCGAGGCAGCTACGCACCCGAGTGCGACGTCGGCGGCGAGAGCGACCAGATCGTCGACGTGCACCCACGCGAAGCTCTGGTCCGGCACGGCGTGCCGCGCCGCCTCGTCGCGGCGGATCACCTCGGGACGTACCGCGTTCCAGATCGAGCTGTCGCCGGTCCCGAGGATGGCCGGGGGACGCAGCAGTACGCGCGTCAGCCCCTCGACCGACGCGACGGCGAGGTCGGCGTCGCGCTTGGTGACGGGGTAGTCACCCGCGTCGTCGCCCACCAGCGGCGAGGACTCGTCCACGTCACCGACCCCAGGTGACCGGTCGTAGACGGCGGCCGTCGAGACGTGAACGAAGCGCTCCACGCCTTCTGCGGCGGCGGCTCGGGCGAAGGTGGTGGTGCCCTCCACGCCGATGCGGCGCTGGACCTGTCCGTCGCTGCCCATCGGGTGCACGGTGGTGACCGCCGCGTCGGCGCCAGCGAGGACCGAAGCCGCGAAGCCGGTGTCGGTGAAGTCGCCGACCTGCTCCGCGACGCCGGGGACCGCTGGCATCGCACCGGTCCGACGCACGACAGCCCGGACGCTTGCACCCCGCCCGGCGAGGGCAGCGCACAGCCTCGACCCGACCAGGCCGTTGGCCCCGGTGACGACAACGATCACGCGCAAGCGTTGCACAGGCACCGGCGGGGGTGGGCTCACCGGCGCGCACGGTCCAGGGACGGCTCAGGGTCAGACCCTGATGTGCTTCCGCGAACGGGACGGCAGGGTAAGCAGCACCACCACCTACCGGCCACCGACGCCATCACTCGAGGAGTTGCACATGGACGACATCCGCGCCGCGTTCGCCCGGCAGGGCCTGTACCGATCCCGCGACGAACGCGTGCTCGCTGGCGTCTGCGCCGGCCTGGGCCGCCGCGCCGGGCTGGACCCGTGGCCGGCCCGGATCGTCTTCGTCCTGGTGCTCATGCTGATTCCCGGCAGCCAGCTGCTGATCTACCCGGTGCTGTGGCTGCTGATGCCGCAGCAGGACGACGTCCGCGACGTGCGCTCGTACGGCCCGGCGCCTCGCCCCTGACCGGGTCCACGAGCCCGGGCAGGCGTCTCGGCCCGCAGGCCCGGTCGAGCTGCCGCCGAGCTCGGGTGGCCGGCCGACGCCCGTGCTCGACCTGGGCTACATGACGGCGGCCCCCGCGCCACCGAGAAGGCCGTGCTGTTCCAGGTCGCAGAAGAACGGCGGGCCGGACGTCACTATCCGCGTCGTGCGGTGTCAATGACGCACGGCCGGACTCGAGCCGCCGCGCTACGCGCGCTGTGCAGACGACGGATGATCGCCGAGGTGGCATGAACAGGCTGGGGGCGCCCGCTGCGTCGAACATGGACCGTCAGCACCAGAGAGTGAGTCGTCGGCGCCGTTCAACCCGCCGGTGCACGGCGGGCGGGACGGCCGGTCGGGCAGCACCTCGGCCCACTCCGCGCGCGTCAGGTCGCGGCCCGATGAGCAGGGGCAACAAGCCACTCCGGGGCAATCGACCACGAGCGCACGCTCGACCCGTCGGTGCGGAAGGCCCGGTAGTCCTGCCGGCCCAGGACCGCCGAGACCCTGGACACCACGCCCAGCCGGCTGACGTCCACTCAACTCCTGGCAAGAAGGCGGCTGAGGGCACACAGCCGCATCACGAGCGGCAGGCGCGCCACACAGTCAGCGGCATGAGCGGACGTAGCTGACAGCGCAGAGGATCCTCACGCTTCGCTAGCGAAGTCGGGCAGCGTGATGGAGCCGTCCTCGCGCATCGAGAAGCCTGGGTTCCAGGCGACCTCCCAGACGTGGCCGTCCGGGTCCCGGAAGTACCCCGCATAGCCGCCGTAGAAGGTCTCCGCAGGACGGCTCGTGACTTCCCCGCCCGCCGACTCCGCGGCGTTGACGACTTCGTCCACTTCTGAGCGACAGCGAACGTTGTGTGCGAGTGCGACGCCCCCGACGGGGCCTCCCGACGACGCTCCACGAACGCCGGCGTCAGCGGCGAGGTCCTCCCGACCCCAGAGGACGACGATCAAGCCGCCGGCTTGGTAGAAGACCGTCCTTTGCACCGTCTGCCCGCGCCAACCGAGCCGTTCGTAGAAGGTCCGTGACCGCTCCAAGTCGGTGACGCCGAGCGTGACCATCGAGACCCGCTGCTCCATGAACACTGAAAGTAGCGCCCGACGCTGCTTGATCCGCTGGTGGCTTGGAGCGGTCGTGCCACGGTGGTGCCCAGAGCGCGACCCGCGGCATGAGCGGGCGGTCAAGGGAGCCCGGCCACGGCGGCTCGTTCGCCCGTACGTTGTTCGTCGTGACGATCGATCTCGTGGAGGTCACCGACGACAACGCTTCGTCCGTCCTCGTGCTGCATCCCGCACCCGGCCAGGAACGGTTCGTCACCTCGGTGGCCCACTCGTTCGAGGAAGCCGCCGAGAACCCGCACGGAAACCCCTGGTGCCGAGCCGTCTACGCCGACGTACAGCCGGTCGGCTTCGTCATGCTGAGCTGGGACGTCGAGCCCCAGCCGCCCGAGATCAACGGCCCATGGTTCCGCTGGAAGCTGCTCGTCAACCACCGGGCAACAGGGCAAGGGCTACGGCCGGGAAGTCGTGCGGCAGATCGTGGAGCTCGTGCGCGGCCGCGGCGCCAGAGAGCTGCTCACCAGCCATGTCTCAGGCGAGGGCGGCCCGGCCGGCTTCTACGCAAAGCTCGGGTTCGCCCCAAGAGGAGACCTGGACCCCAACGGGGCGATCATCCTGCGACTGGACCTGCGAAGGTTGCGTCGGGCCCGAGGAACGCGGCACTCGCTCGTCGACACGAGCGCGATGCCGAGACCGGCCGGCCACACAGCTTCCTTCCTGTGGTCCTGGTGCACGCCTGCCCCTCGCGCACGGTGGCGCGATGAGGTCGGGTCAGCCGTCCGAGATGCCCCCAGCCGCCTTGTCCTGCTGCCGCGCTCAAGCCGGTCTTAGCTCAGAGCACCAGGCGAGACCGCAGCCGCCGCACCGCGAGGAGCCACATCATGGCGGCGAAGACAACCAGCGCCAGCACGTGCCCGAGGTCGGCGAGCTCCAGCCCGAAGACGGCCCCGCGCACCAGCTCCACGCAGTGGAACAGCGGGTTGAGCAGCGACGCGCTCTGCGCCCAGCCGGGCAGGCCGTTGATGGGGAAGAACGTCCCGGCGACGAGAAACAGCGGCGTGAGCACGGCCGAGATGACGTAGCCGAACGAGTCGATCGACGGCACGATGCCGGACACCCAGATGCCGAAGGCTGCGAAGCCGAAGCCGGTCAGCACGCCGATCGGCGGCACGAGCAGCATCCCCCAGGAAGGCTGGAGGCCGAAGCCGACCGCGACGAGCATTGGCACCGCGCCGTAGACCCCCGAGCGCAGGGCGATCCACAGCGCTTCAGCGGTGACCAGCTCCTCGGTGTCGACCGGCGCCGCAAGGACGGCGTCGTACGTCTTCTGGAAGGTGCGCTTGACGAAGCTGCCGAACATGCCGGGGAACGCGCTCGAGAACAGCACTGCCGTCGCGACGATGCCGGTCCCGACAAAGTCGACGTAGTCGTATCCCGCGACCTGCGCGACCAGCGAGCCGAAGCCGAACCCGAACGCCAGCAGGTAGATCGTCGGCTCGACGATCGAGGAGAAGGTGGTCGAGCGCCAGTAGCGGCGGTACAGGGTCAGCTCGCGAAAGACGACCGCACCGACCGCCGACGGCTCGATGCGGCGCAGGGCGGGGGCGGATCGCGCGGGCGTGCTCATTCGACCTTCTCCCCGGTGAGCAGCACGAAGACGTCCTCCAGGTTGGCCGGACGGGCGACCGCGTCCGGCAGCAGATCGGCTACGACGTCCGAGGTCTCGGCCCGCAGCACCGCGACGGCCGGGCCGGTGCGGCGGGTCGGCAGACCGGTCGCGCGGCCGACCTGCTCGACCTCCAGCAGCCGGGCCGGCGGTCCGTAGACCTCCAGCACGCGGCTGCCGACGTGCTCGGCCACCAGCGCGGTCGGGGTGCCGCGGGCGATGACCCGGCCGGCGTGCATGATCGCGACGTCGTCGGCCAGCCGCTCGGCCTCCTCGATGTAGTGCGTCGACATGAGCACCGTGACGCCCTCGCTGCGCAGCGCGTCGACCAGCGCCCACAGCTCCTGGCGCACCTGCGGGTCGAGCCCGACGGTCGGCTCGTCGAGCAGGACCAGCCGCGGCCGGTGCACAAGCGCGCGGGCGATGAGCAGCCGACGCCGCATGCCGCCGGACAGGTCGTCAACCTTGGTGTCGGCTCGCCCGGTCAGCTGGGCGACCTCGAGCGCGCGCCCGACCGCCTCGCCCCGCCCGGCCCGCGGCACGCGGTAGAGCCGGGCGAACACCTCCAGGTTCTGCCGGACGGTGAGCTCGATGTCGAGGTTGTCCTGCTGAGGGACCACGCCCATCTGCGCGCGAGCCTGCTTGGACTGCGCCGGCACCGGCAGCCCCAGCACCTCGATCTCGCCCTCGTCGGCGATCGCCTGTGCGGTCAGCAGGCGCATCGTCGTGGACTTGCCGGCGCCGTTCGCGCCGAGCAGCCCGAGGCAGGTGCCCGAGCGCACGTCCAGGTCGAGCCCGTCCACGGCGCGCAGCGCGCCGAAGGTCTTCACCACCCCGCGCAGCGACAGGCCGAGGTCCACCGCCACCTCAGGGGTCCGCTGGGAGGTCACTCCCGCAGGCTAGGCGCGCCCGCCACCCGGTTGCGCCGGCCGCGCGTGACGGTGAGGAAGAGCCGGTGCGCGACGACGACGACGGTGAGCCAGGCGAGCCCGAGCGTCCAGGAGACGAGCACGTCGGTCAGCCAGTGGTGGCCGAGGTAGACCCGCGACAGCCCCATCAGCAGCGCGAAGACCGAGGCGGCGGTGATCGTCGTGACGCGCACCCACCTCCGGTGCTGGCGGCGCACGAGCAGGTAGCTGACGATCCCGGCGAGCACGACGGCGTTGAGGGCGTGGCCGCTCGGGAATGCCGGTGAGCTCTCGAACGGCGGGACCGCGTCGGCGAGCGGCGGCCGGACCCGGCCCACCGCGGCCTTGCCCACGACCGTCATCGCCAGCGAGCCGGTCGCGGCGACGAGGACGAGCACGGCCGGCGTCCACTGCCGCCAGGCGAGCGTCATGGCCAAGACCGCGCCGGTCGCGAGCAGCGTCATGCCGACCTGTCCGCCGAGGTCGGTGAACCAGGTGATCGCGATGTCCGCGGGACCGGAGCGCCATCCCAGCACGGCGTCGAGCACCGGCCGGTCCAGCCCGGCGACGCCTGCCTCACCCGACACCGACTCGTAGATCTCGGCGCTCGCCCCGGTCAGCAGGGTGACGGCGGTGCCGCCGACGAGCAGCGTCGCGAGCAGCGCGACGTGCGGCCCGAGGCGGGCGGCCAGCCACGACGCGAGCGCGACGAGCACGCGTCCGCCGCGGGTCTGCCAGACGGTGAGGTCGCGCAGGCCGATGAGCCGGTCGTCGCGGGGGTCGAGGCGCACGTTCTCACCCTGCCCCGTCCGCAGTCAGCTCAGCGCGTCGTACCTCTCCCGCAGCACCGCGAGGTCGCGCCGCCGCCGCTCGTACGTCGCGCCGACCGTGACCAGCAGCGTCCCGGCTGCGCCGAGCACCATCCAGCGGGGCAGGGCCGCGGCGTAGGGCGCCAGCAGCAGGACGGCGTCGGCCGCCAGCACCCCGCCGCCGATCGCGAGCGGCGCCTGCAGCCG
>JAJAYV010000450.1 GCA_026786045.1 Frankiaceae bacterium
ACCTTGCTCCGCAGGCCGCCGCCGCCGGTCCCGGACTGCTCGACAGCCCCCCGACGCTGCGCGGCTACGGCCTGCCGAGTGCGGTCGCGGCGGTGCTCGCCGTGGGCGTCGTGTCGCTGCTCGTGCGCCTGCTGCTGGCCGAGCCCGCGGCACGCCGTCGTCCGCCCGGTCTGGCCGGTCCCACAGCGGTCCCGCCCGTCGGCTGAGAGGCCGGGGCCCGGGCCCTGCGCTGGTAGCGTCCTCACGTTTGCTGACGCGAACGCCCTCCTGCCACGGATCGTCCGTGGCCGCAGAGTCCACAGGAGGAGGTGGGTCACTTGCGTCACTACGAACTGATGGTCATCCTCGACCCCGACCTGGAGGAGCGCACCATCGCTCCCTCCCTCGACACGTTCCTCAACGTCATCCGCAACGGTGGCGGAACGGTCGAGAAGGTCGACGTCTGGGGGCGCCGCCGGCTCTCCTTCGAGATCGACAAGAAGACCGAGGGCATCTACGCCGTCGTCGACCTCACGGCCGCCCCGGCGACGATGAAGGAGCTGGACCGCCAGCTCAACCTCAATGAGTCCATCCTGCGCACGAAGGTCATGCGGCCCGAGCTGCGCGCGAGCAAGCCCGCTCCCGCCAAGAAGCCGAAGGCCGCCACCCCGGCTGCCCCGGCCCCCGCGGTCGCCGGCTAGCCCTCGCCGTCCGGACCAGCACCACTACCCCTCTCCCAAGGAGAACCCGTGGCAGGCGACACCGTCATCACCGTGGTCGGCAACCTCACCGCCGACCCCGAGCTGCGCTTCACCCCGTCGGGCGCGGCCGTCGCGAACTTCACCGTCGCGTCGACGCCCCGCACCTTCGACAAGAACAGCAACGAGTGGAAGGACGGCGAGGCGCTCTTCCTGCGCTGCTCCGTCTGGCGCCAGGCCGCCGAGAACGTCGCGGAGTCCCTGTCCCGGGGCAGCGCGGTGATCGTGCAGGGCCGCCTGAAGCAGCGCTCGTACGAGACGAAGGAAGGCGAGAAGCGCACGGTGTACGAGCTCGACGTCGAGGAGGTCGGCCCGTCCCTCAAGTGGGCCACCGCGAAGGTCACCAAGGCCTCGCGCGGTGGCGGCGGAGGAGGCGGCGGCGGCCAGTCCTACGGCGGCGGGCAGTCCTCCAGCGTTGGCGGTGGTGGTGGTGCTGCGAGCGGCGGTGACGACCCGTGGGCCAGTGCGCCCGCAGGCGGCGCCGCGAGCTCCGGCGGCTGGTCCGACGAGCCCCCCTTCTAGATCCACATCCCAGACCAGGAGAGACACCGATGGCCAAGCCACCGCCCCGCAAGCTCAAGAAGAAGGTCTGCCAGTTCTGCAAGGACAAGGTGACCTACGTCGACTACAAGGACACCGGCACGCTGCGCAAGCACATCTCGGACCGCGGCAAGATCCGCGCGTCGCGCGTCAGCGGCAACTGCCGCCAGCACCAGCGCGACGTCGCCATGGCCGTGAAGAACAGCCGCGAGATGGCGCTGCTGCCCTACACCTCGACGGCGCGCTGACATGGCTGTGCTGATGAAGCTCATCCTCACCCAGGACGTGACCGGCCTCGGTGCTCCCGGCGACGTCGTCGAGGTCGCTCCCGGCTACGGGCGCAACTACCTCGTCCCGCAGGGCATCGCCATCCAGGCGACCCGCGGCGCCGAGAAGCAGATCGCCACGATCCGCCGGGCCCGGGAGGTCCGCGAGGTGCGCGACCTCGGCCACGCCCAGGAGATCAAGGCGCAGCTGGTCGGCCTCACGGTCCGCCTGCCCGCGCGCTCGGGTGACGGCGGTCGCCTGTTCGGCTCGGTGACGTCCAGCGACGTCGTCTCTGCCGTGCAGTCCGCCGGCGGCCCGAAGCTCGACCGCCGCCTCATCACCCTGCCGGCGCCGATCAAGGCGCTGGGCAACCACTCGGTCACCGTCAAGGTGCACCCCGAGGTCGAGGCGATCCTGACCATCGAGGTCGTCGCCAGCACGTAGTCCGCCGCACGTCCCGACGGTCCGGCCCCCGCGAGGGTGCCGGGCCGTCGTGCTGTCAGCCGAAGCGGTAGAGGATCTATCCCGTCGTGCCGACCTGCCCGAAGAGCGGCGTCGGCTCCCCGCGCAGCGCGTCTGGTTCGTCGGCGCGGTCGTCGTGTGGGACCTGGTGCTCGGGCCGCTGCTTGCGCTCGCGGCCCGAGGCCTGCAGCCGCTGCACCGGCTGCGGGTGCGCGGCGTCCGGGCGCTGAACGTCGTGCGGGTGCCTGCGCTGCTGTCCGCCCTGCTGCTGCTCGTCTGGGCGCCGCTGGTGCTGCGCCGGTCCGAGGGGGTGTACGAGGCCAAGAGCGCCCTGCAGATCGAGCCGACCTGGGCCGCTGGGCGGGCGTGACCGTGGCGCTGGTCGCCGGGTCGCCGGGTCGCCGGGTCGGCGGTGGCGTACGGCGTCGCCGTGCTGCGGGCGGCCCGCGCCGGGCGCTGACCGCTGGGCCTTCCACTGGGCCGATTGCGCGGCGGGACCGGCCGGACGCCGACTTTCTGTGTCCACAGGCAGTGCACACAGGTGTGGGCAGGTGGCGCGCCGCGCGGGACCCCCTCGGTGCCGGCTGTCCACAGGCTCGTCCCCAGCCGTCCACAGCGACAGGCCGTGCCGCCCACACCCCGTCCCCAGGTGCATCCACAGGCTGCGCGGATCAGTCGGCCCGGACACCCCGAAGATGTCGCAGGGCACCGGTAGAACTTGCTCGCGGCGGTGAGGGTCACCGGCGATGGGCGAGGGGTGCGAGGGTGTCCGAGCGGGTCGTGGAGCTGCCGTCGCAGTCCGTTCGCCCTTCCCCGGAGTTCGAGCGCACCCCGCCGCAGGACATCGCGGCCGAGCAGTCGGTCCTGGGCGGCATGCTGCTGTCCAAGGACGCGATCGCCGACGTCGTCGAGGTCGTGCGCGCCACCGACTTCTACAAGCCGGCCCACCAGACGATCTTCGACGTGGTCGTCGACCTCTACGGCAAGGGCGAGCCGGCCGACCCGATCACCGTCTCCGCGGAGCTGACCCGCCTCGGCGAGATCGGCCGCGTCGGCGGGGCGCCGTACCTCCACACGCTGCTGTCGTCGGTGCCGACCGCGGCCAACGCCGGCTTCTACGCGCGCATCGTCGCCGAGCAGGCGATCCTGCGCCGCCTGGTCGAGGCCGGCACCCGCATCGTGCAGCTCGGCTACGGCGCGGCGGGTGCGGGCGGTGTCGACGACGTGGTCGACCGCGCCCAGCAGTCCATCTACGACGTGACCGAGCGCCGCAGCAGCGAGGACTACACGCTGCTCGAGGAGCTCATGCAGCCGACGATGGACGAGCTCGAGGCGATCGGCAGCCGCGGCGGCTCGATGTCGGGCGTGCCGACCGGCTTCGTCGACCTCGACGGGCTGACCAACGGCCTGCACCCCGGCCAGCTGATCGTCATCGCCGGGAGGCCGGGTCTCGGCAAAAGCACCCTGGGATTGGATATTGCGCGCGCAGCGTCGGTGAAGAACGGCATGCCGTCAGCGATCTTCTCGCTCGAGATGAGCAAGACCGAGATCACCATGCGCCTGCTGTCGGCCGAGGCGCGCGTTCCGCTGCACCACATGCGCTCCGGCACGATGACCGACGACGACTGGGCGCGGCTGGCGCGCCGCATGGGCGAGGTGGCCGAGGCGCCGCTCTACATCGACGACTCGCCGAACCTCACGATGATGGAGATCCGATCCAAGGCGCGGCGGCTGCGCCAGCGCAACGACCTCCAGCTCATCGTCATCGACTACCTGCAGCTCATGAGCGGCAACAAGAAGGCCGAGAGCCGCCAGCAGGAGGTCTCCGAGCTGTCGCGGTCGCTCAAGCTGCTGGCCAAGGAGCTCGAGATCCCGGTCATCGCGATGAGCCAGCTCAACCGCGGCGCCGAGTCGCGCACCGACAAGAAGCCGCAGATCAGCGACCTCCGCGAGTCGGGATGCCTGCCGGCGTCGACGCGGGTCCTGCGTGCCGACACGGGCGCGGAGGTCACTCTCGGGGAGCTGTTCGCCAGCGGTGCGCGCGATGTGCCGGTGTGGAGCCTGGACGACTCGCTGCGCTACGTGCGGCGCCACCTGACACACGTCTTCTCCACCGGACGCAAGCCGGTCTTCGAGCTGCGACTGGCGTCGGGCAAGCGCATCACCGCGACGGCGGACCACCCCTTCCTCACCTACGACGGCTGGCGTCCCCTCGGCGAGCTCGCAGTGGGAAGCCGCCTCGCAGTGCCGCGGCACGTGCCGGCGCCGGACCTACTTGCCGTCTGGTCCGACGAGCAGGTGGTGGAGCACGCGCAACGCGTTGCCGCGCTGGGTGAGCAGGACGGTCGGTCCGCGGCCACCGTCGCTCACCTGCCCAAGCGGCAGCTCCGCATCTTCCTCCGGAACCTGTGGCAGCAGCGAGGTCACCTCGCCGAGGGCGGTCCTGCGCTGTTGGCCGGTCCTGAGCTGCTGCGTGAGGTGAGTCGGCTCCTGCTCCGGTTCGGCATCTCCGTCGAACTCCAGGGGGAGCACTCCCTGCGCATCGTGCAGCCCGCGGACCGCAAGCGGTTCCTGACGGAGATCGCTGTGGCTCGCACCACCGAAACGTGCTTCGGGCACTCGAGTGCGTCGGCTGACCCAGCTGTCTGGCAGCAGGTCGAGCGGGTCCTCTCTGCGCGCGAGCTGGTGCCGTCAGGCGCAGCTGCCCTGCCGAAGGTCGCTGAGGTCCTGTGCGCACGAGGGCTCGACCTGGAGGCGACCAACGACGTGCTCTGGGACGAGGTCGTCGCGATCGAGCCGCTCGGTGAGCAGGAGGTCTTCGACGCCACCGTGCTCGGGACGCACAACTTCGTCGCCGACGGCATCGCGGTCCACAACAGCATCGAGCAGGACGCCGACATGGTCATCCTCCTGCACCGCGAGGACGCCTACGAGAAGGAGAGCCCGCGCGCCGGAGAGGCCGACTTCATCGTCGCCAAGCACCGCAACGGCCCCACCGCGACGATCACCGTCGCCTTCCAGGGCCACTACTCCCGCTTCGTCGACATGAACCCGGGCTGAGCCGTGCGCGCTGTCCATCGGGTCCTCGTCCTGGTGCCGCCCCGCCGTCGTCGCGACCGGCACGCCCGGCGGTCTGCCGACCTCTGCGGAGCTGACGTCTTCGCGATCGCGCGGCTTCATCGTCGCCTCGACGGTGAAGAAGCTGTCGATCACCAAGGCCGGCACGCAGACGCAGATCGTGTGCACCGTCGGCATCCGGGTCGCGCCGTGGCAGGGCAAGGATGGCGGCGAGAAGTGGGAAGCCAACATGGCCGCATCCGCGAGCGGCTCGGCGAAGGCGACCACCGGAAACCGCGAGCGCGACATCCAGGGCGGCGTGCGCGATTGCATCGAGGCGGTGGCGGAGGATGTCACCGCGCGACAGGTCGTCCCGTTCCTCAAGCGGATCGCGCAGGCCGGCTCGTAAGGATCACGATCCGACGTGCACGGTGACCTCGGCCGACAGACCCGGGACGATCGTCAGAGCGCCCCAGCGTGACCGCAGCGCGCGGAGATCTCGGCACGGAGATGGCACCGATGTCCGGACATCATGCCGCGCCACGCCCACCTACGACGTCTCGGCGTCGCTGCCCTCTGTACCTTCGGGGTGACGTTCGCCTGTCGCTCTGCCATTCCGGGCGAAGCGCCTCCGATGGCGCCGCGTCCGGGCCCCGTGGAGCCCTCGGCGAATCCTGTTCCGGGTGCACCCGACCCCACCGAGCCAGGCCGACCCCGGCCA
>JAJAYV010000451.1 GCA_026786045.1 Frankiaceae bacterium
AGGCGCTGCTCACGCCGTTCCTGCCGGCGTCCTGCGACGCCGTCGACGCGATGCTCGGCGGCGACCGCCCGTGGGCCGGCCAGCCCGAGCTGCGCGAGGTCGAGGACCTTGACGGCGGCCCCGGCTACCCGGTGCTGATGGGCGACTACGACACCGCCGCGGTGTGGGAGTCGCGGCCGGTCCGGGTCGGACAGCCGATCGACAAGCCGACACCGATCTTCGCCAAGCTCGACCCCTCCGTGGTCGAGGAGGAGATCCGACGGCTCGAGGACGAGGCCGGCGAGTGACGCGCTCGCACGGGCGGGTCGGGGAGCCGCCGCCGCTGCCCGAGCCGCTGGCCGTGCCGGTGCTGGACAGCCACGCACACCTCGACCTCATGGACGTCGACGTCGACGAGGCCCTCGCCGCGGCGCGCTCGGTCGGCATCGACGTCGTGGTCCAGGTCGGGGTCGACCTGCCGTCCAGCCGCTGGTCGGCCGAGGTGGCGAGCAGGTACGACGACGTGCACGCGGCCGTCGCGCTCCACCCCAACGAGGCCGGGCGCGGCGCGGCCACCGACGAGGCGCTGCGCGAGATCGAGCAGCTCGCGGCGCTACCGCAGGTCAAGGCGGTGGGGGAGACCGGGCTGGACTTCTTCCGCACCGAGACGGCCGAGGGGCACCGGCTGCAGGAAGAGTCGTTCCGCGCCCACATCGCGATCGCCAAGCGGACCGGCACGACGCTGGTCATCCACGACCGCGACGCGCACGACGACGTGGTGCGGGTGCTGCTCGAGGAGGGCGCACCCGAACGGGTGGTCCTCCACTGCTTCTCCGGCGGGCCGGAGCTGGCCCGCACCTGCGCCGAGCACGGCTGGTACGCCAGCTTCGCCGGGCCGGTCACGTTCAAGGCCAACCACGACCTGCGGGCCGCGGTGCAGGCGCTGCCCGTCGAGCTGCTGCTCGTCGAGACCGACGCGCCGTTCCTCACGCCGATGCCGTTCCGCGGCCGGCCGAACGCGCCCTACCTCGTGCCGCTCACGGTGCGCTCGCTCGCGGAGACGACGGGTCGGGACCTCGACGCGCTGTGCGCGGCGATCGCCGACAACGGCCGGCGCGCCTTCTCGTTCTGACGCTCAGCCGGCCGCGAGCGTGGCGGCCGGCAGCGGGAGCAGCGAGCCGCGGCGGAGCAGGACCGTGAGCTGCTCGGCCGGCAACGGCCGCGACAACAGGAAGCCCTGCACGCGCCGACAGCCCATCTCCTGCAGCACGTTCAGCTGCTGCGGCCGCTCGACGCCCTCGGCGACGACCTCGAGGCCGAGGTCCTCGCCGAGGCGCAGCACGGCGCGGGTGAAGCGGCGCTGGTCCTCGTCGAGGTCGACCAGGTCCACGAAGGCGCGGTCCACCTTGAGGCTGTCCAGCGGCAGCGCGTGCAGGTGGGCCAGGCTGGAGTAGCCGACGCCGAAGTCGTCGAGCGCGAGGTGGACGCCCATCTCGCGCAGCTCGCGGCAGACGACCCTGGCCGCCTGCGGGTCGCTGAGCAGCGCGGACTCCGTGACCTCGAGCCCGAGCGACCGGCCGGTGAGCCCGTGCCGGGCCAGCGTCGTCGCGACCAGGCGTGGGAGGTCGCGGTCGACCACGGTCGAGGGCGACAGGTTGAGCCCGACCCGCAGGTCCTGGCGGCCCAGCTCGCGGCACCAGCGGGCGGTTTGTGCGCACAGGACGTCGAGCAGCGCTGCGGTCAGCGGCTCGATCAGCCCGGTGCGCTCGGCCACGGGGATGAACGTCGACGGCGGCACGACCACGCCGTCGCGCGTCCAGCGGGCCAGCGCCTCGACCCCGGTCACCTCCCCGCCGGGCAGGGCGACGATGGGCTGGTAGACGAGCGCGATGTCGCCGTCGTGGACGGCCTGCTCGAGCGCGCGGGCGAGGTCGGAGTCGGCCACCTCGGCCAGCGCCATGCCGGGCTCGAAGAAGCGCAGCGCGTCCTTGCCGGCCCGCTTGGCGGCGTACATCGCCGTGTCGGCCTGGGCCAGCAGCTCGTCGGCGGGCGGGGTGGGGGCGTCGGCCGCGACGGCGGTGACGCCGACGCTGACCTGCACCGAGGTGGGGACGCCGAGCAGTGCGAACGGCGAGCGCAGCGCCTCGACCAGCTTCTGCGCCACGCCCAGCGGGTCGCTGCCGTCCTCGAGCAGGACCGCGAACTCGTCCCCGCCCAGGCGGGCCAGCGTGTCCCCGGCGCGCAGCGCCCCCCGCAGCCGCTCGGCGACCCGGACCAGCAGTGCGTCACCGCCCGCGTGCCCGTTGGTGTCGTTGATGACCTTGAAGTCATCGAGGTCGCAGAACAGCACGGCCAGCGGGCGGCGGCCCCGCCGGTGCAGCTCCAGGGCGTGCCCGACGCGGTCGCGGAACAGCGCCCGGTTCGCCAGGCCGGTCAGCCCGTCGTGGAAGGCCAGGTGCCGCAGCTCGGCCTCCCGCTCGGCCAGCTCTGCGAGCAGCCGGCCGTTGTCGCGCACGGTGGCGTACTGCCGCAGCAGGACCGCGGCGAGGGCGACGCCGGCCAGCACCACCTCGACGAGGTCCGGGCTCCGGCCGGTCACCAGCTGCACGCCGATGATGCCGGCGGCGATCGTCAGCGGGACGTACGGCAGGGCGCTGGCCGCGGCCGGCAGCCCACGGGTCTCCTCGCGCACGACGGTCCGGCGGTCGACGGCGAGCGGCGCGAGGCCGAGCAGCGCGAAGCCGGCGCACCAGCCCAGGCTCACGGCGTGGGACTCCGAGCTGTAGGAGCCCGACGCGGTCAGCCACAGGAAGGCGCTGTCGGACAGCGCGATCGCGCTGATCCCGCAGCCGACCAGCGACAGCGCGACCCGGTCGGGCACCCGTCGGCTGAGCAGCAGCACGACGAGCACGAGCGCGACCAGGTCGGTGGCCGGGTAGGCGATGGCCACGACGGCGGCGAGCACCGTCTCGGCCTCGCTGCGCACGACGGCGCCGAGGGCGGTGCTCCACGAGATCAGGCCGAGGGCGGCGGTGACGGCCAGCCCGTCCAGCACCCGGCGCCGGCCGTCGCCGCGCGCGTCGACGACCGGGTAGTGCAGCAGCGCGGCCGTGGCGCCCGCGGCGAAGCCGAGGAAGCCGACGTCGGCGATCGAGGGGAAGGGCGTGTCCCGGCCGACGACGAGCTCGTACCAGGACCAGACCGCCTGGCCGAGCGCCCACGCGCCGCAGCCCGCGGACAGCGAGCCCCAGGCGCGGCGCCGCCGGTCCCGGGTGCGCCAGGCGCACCAGCCGGTGGTGCCGGCGGCAAAGGCTGCTGCGACGAGCTGGCCGAGGTCGTCGACGACGAGCACCGCGAAGGACGCGCCCGGGCCCAGCAGCAGGACCGAGGACACCAGCCCGAGCAGCACGCCGACGACGAGAACGGGGGCCAGCGGCAGGGCGCGCGCGGGCCCGGACCGGACTCCCTCCGCAGTGCTCACCGCCCACCCCCTCCTCCCGCAGTGTCGGCGGGAAGGGCCCGGTCCTGCAGCCCGATCGGGGGATCGGTGCAGCCCGCTCACCCGTTCGGGTGACCCCCAGTGGGCGATGTCACACGACCGTCGTCGGACCGGGTCTGACCTGGGGTTTCGCCCCCACTTGAGACACCGGACGGTGCCTTCCGGAGGTTCCCTCCCCCCACTCCGGCCTGGACGATGACGGCCGGTGGGCCTACCGTCTCCTTCTCGAAGCCGGGATCGCGTCCTCCTGCCCGGTTGTGCACCTCGCCCGCCCCCGCACCCCGGGTCCGGGCTCGACGGGTGTGCAGCCCCCGACGCGTGCCCGGGTCGCCCTCCGCTTGGAGCACCGTGCCCGACAGTTCTCTCGCCGCCCGCCCCGCCCTGCTCTCCCGTCCCGGTCTGGCCGCTGCGGCCCGTCGGCCGGCCCTCCCGATCGTGGTCGCCGTGGTCCTCACCGCGCTGCTCGCCGGCGGGATCGCCTGGACGATGACCGGCAAGACGGTGCTGCTGTCCGTCGACGGACAGCAGCAGGAAGTCGATCTGCGCGGCTCGACCGTCGAGGACGTGCTGGCGGCGGCCGGCATCGAGGCCGGGGAGCGCGACGTCGTCGTGCCGGCCGTCGGTGCCGAGGTCGAGGACGGCGACCGGGTGGCCCTGCGCCGCGCCCGCCAGATCACGCTCGTCGTCGACGGCGAGGAGCGCCAGGTCTGGGTGACCGCCACCTCCGTCGACGAGGCGCTCGATCAGATCGGCCTGCGCGACGGCGCGCTGGCGCTGTCGGCGTCGCGCTCACGCTCGCTGCCGCCCGAGGGCTTCCGCCTCGAGGTCGGCACTCCCAAGGACGTCGTGGTCGTCGCCGACGGCGTCCAGCGCCCCTTCACCACCACCACCGCGACCGTCGGCGAGGCGCTGGCCGCTGCCGGCATCGCCTACGACGACGACGACGGCTTCTCCAAGTACCCGGCCGAGCGCGTCGTCGCCGGCGACCGGCTGCAGGTCGCCCGCGTCGCCACCGCCGAGGTCACCGAGACCCTCGGCGTGCCGTTCCGGACCGAGAACCGCGACGACGCCGGGCTGGTGGTCGGCCGGACGAAGGTGCTGCAGGCGGGTCAGGCCGGCTCGGCCCGGCAGGTTGTGCTGCAGACCACGGTCGACGGCGCCGTCGGCACGCGCACCCTGGTGTCGCTGACCGAGCTGGCCGCGCCCGTGACCCGCATCGTCGCCGTCGGCACCAAGCCCAAGCCGGTCTCGGCCCCAACCTCGGCGCGCGCCTCGGCCGCCGCCCCCGCCACGACCTCGAGCGCGCCCCGCTCCAGCACCGGCGGCGCCGGCAGCCTCAACTGGGCGGCCCTGGCGCAGTGCGAGTCCGGTGGCAACCCGAGCGCGGTCAGCTCCACCGGCAAGTACCGCGGGCTCTACCAGTTCTCCTACGCGACCTGGGCCGGCGTCGGCGGCTCCGGTGACCCGGCCGCCAACAGCGCGGGCGAGCAGACCTACCGTGCCCAGCTGCTCTACAACCGCTCCGGCGCCGGTCAGTGGCCGAGCTGTGGGCCTCGTCTGTTCAACTAGACAGGCGGCATGACCGACGCGCTACTGACCGCCAAGGACGTGCGACAGCTGGCCGAGCGGCTCCACCTGCGCCCGACCAAGACGCTCGGGCAGAACTTCGTCATCGACCCCAACACCGTGCGGCGCCTCGTGCGCACTGCCGGTGTCGGGGTCGACGACGTCGTGGTCGAGGTC
>JAJAYV010000452.1 GCA_026786045.1 Frankiaceae bacterium
CGGCGTCGCTCACGCCAGCACCTCGCGGTAGAGCTCGGACAGCGTCGGCGTCACCGGGGACAGCTCGTGCACGGCCCCGCGTCGGACCGCTTGCGCGAGCAGCGCCTGCAGCGCCGGGAGGTCGTCGGCCTCCACCAGCGCCGCGTTGCCGTCGACCTCGACGACGGTCACCCGTGGCGCCGCGCGGGCCCCGCCCGCGGGGCCCCCCCGGGCCCCGGGGGGGGGGGGGGGGGGGCGCCACGGGTGACCGTCGTCGAGGTCGACGGCAACCGGGCGCTGGTGGAGGCCGACGACCTCCCGGCGCTGCAGGCGCTGCTCGCGCAGGCGGTCCGACGCGGAGCCGTGCACGAGCTGTCCCCGGTGACGCCGACGCTGTCCGAGCTCTACCGCGAGGTGCTGGCGTGAGCGACGCCGACGGCGGCGAGGTGCGCTGGCACGACGTGCGGCTGGTCGCCGGCCGCGAGGTCGGCGAGAAGCTGCGCAGTCGTGCCTTCCTGCTCTCGACGCTGCTCTTCCTCGCACTGGTCGCCGCCTCGATCGCGCTGCCCGCCTTGCTCTACGACGACGGTCCGACGGAGTACGACGTCGCCGCCGTCGGCCCCGCGGTCGTGGCGCTGGCGCAGGCGCTGCCGCCGGACCTGGTCGACGTCACCGTCACCGAGGTGCCCGACCGCGCCGCGGCAGAGCGACTGCTGCGCGACGAGGAGGTCGAGGCCGCGCTGGAGCTCGGACCGGACGGGCCGGTGCTCACGGCACTGCAGGAGGTCCCCGGGACCCTGCGGGACGCGCTCGCCGACACGCTGCAGGCCGGGGCGCTGCAGTCGGCGCTGGAGCGGGCCGGCGTGCCGGCTGTCGACCGGGAGCGGCTGCTCGCCCCGCCCGACGTGCCGACCCGGCTGCTGGAGGCCAGTGAGCTGGACCCGGCGGCCGTGCCGCTGCTGAGCGTCGCCTTCGTCCTGCTCTTCTTCTTCGTGGTCTTCCAGTTCGGCCAGTCGATCGCCCAGGGCGTGGTGCAGGAGAAGGAGAGCCGGATCGTCGAGCTGCTCGTCAGCGCCGTCCCGGTGCGGACGCTGCTCTACGGCAAGGTGCTCGGCAACGGTGGCCTGGCGCTGACGCAGATCGTGCTGCTGGTGCTCGTCGGCATGGCCGGGGCGCTCGCGACGGGCGAGCGGGAGCTGCTGTCGCTGCTGCTGCGCAACGCCGGCTGGTTCGTGCTGTTCTTCGCGCTGGGCTTCGCGCTGCTGTCCTGCCTCTGGGCGGCCGCCGGCGCCATGGCCAGCCGCAGCGAGGACCTGCAGGCGACGACCGCTCCGCTGCAGGTGCTGCTGATCGCCCCGTTCTTCGCCGCCGTCTACGTCACCTCCGACCCCGCCCGCGTCGTCCTGTCCTACGTGCCGCTGACCGCTCCCCTGGTCATGCCGGCGCGGCTGCTGGAGGACGACGCGGCGCTGTGGGAGGGGGCGCTGTCGGCGCTGCTCGTGCTCGCGACCGCCGTGGTGGCGGTGCGCGTCGGGGAGCGCCTGTACCGCGCGTCCCTGCTGCGGACCCGCGGCCGCACCTCGCTCGCCGACGCCTGGTCCGGCCGGGCGGGCGGGGGCTCCTGACCCGCCGGTAGCGTTCGTGCCGTGACCGAGCTGACGATCCCCCAGCACCTGCTGCCCGCGGACGGCCGCTTCGGCGCGGGCCCGTCGAAGGTGCGCCCGGCCCAGCTCGAGGCGCTGGTCGCGACCGGCCGCACCTACCTCGGCACCTCGCACCGGCAGGCGCCGGTGCGCGACCAGGTCGGCCGGCTCCGCGCCGGCCTGCGCGAGCTGTTCTCGCTGCCCGACGGCTACGAGGTGCTGCTCGGCAACGGCGGCGCCACGGAGTTCTGGGACATCGCGACCTTCGGCCTGATCGAGAAGCGCTCGCAGCACCTGCACTTCGGCGAGTTCAGCTCCAAGTTCGCCACCGCGGCGATGGAGACGCCCTTCCTCGACGACCCGTCGGTCGTCAAGAGCGAGCCGGGCACGCACCCGCTGCCGGTCGCCGAGGCCGGCATCGACCTCTACGCGCTGACCCACAACGAGACCTCGACCGGCGTGATGATGCCCATCGCACGGGTCGAGGGCGCCGACGAGGGCGCGCTCGTGGCGGTCGACGCGACCAGCGGCGCGGGCGGCCTGCCGGTCGACGCCGCGCAGTTCGACGTCTACTACTTCAGCCCGCAGAAGAGCTTTGCCTCCGACGGCGGGCTGTGGCTCGCGCTGATGTCCCCCGCGGCCCTCGATCGCATCGCGTCGGTGAAGGCGTCCGGCCGCTGGGTGCCCGCGTCGTACGACCTGGGCATCGCGCTGGACAACTCGCGGCTGGACCAGACCTACAACACGCCGGCCCTGGCGACGATCTTCCTCATGGCCGAGCAGGTCGACTGGATCAATGGGCAGGGCGGGCTCGACTGGGCCGTCGCGCGGACGCGGGAGTCCAGCCAGGCGCTGTACGGCTGGGCCGAGAACAGCCCGGTCGCGTCGCCGTTCGTGCAGGACCCGGCGATGCGCTCGCAGGTCATCGGCACCATCGACTTCGACGAATCGGTCGACGCCGTCCGGGTGGCGAAGGTGCTGCGGGCCAACGGGATCGTCGACACCGAGCCCTACCGCAAGCTCGGCCGCAACCAGCTGCGCGTCGGGATGTTCCCGGCGGTCGAGCCGGACGACGTGCGTGCGCTGACCGCCTGCATCGACCACGTCGTCGAGGCCCTGTCCTGACCGAGCCGCGCCCGCTGCCGCAGGCCTGGGTGCCGCGGGTCTTCAACGTCGCGCTGGCCGTCCTGCTGCTGCTGCTCGTCGCCCCCGTCGTGACCAACTTCGGCGGCAAGCCCTGGTACGTCCAGGCGTTCTTCGTCTTCTTCTCCGTGCCGGTGTTCCTGCTCGTGGCGGCCTGCCTGGCCTCCGCCGCGCGCCCCGGCTCGCTCGGCCGCGCCGTCCGCCGGCGCCGTGCGCGCAAGCGCAGCTGACTCAGGCCGGGCGGCGGGGCTCGAGCTCCAGCGGCGCGTAGTAGTTCTCGGCGCCCTCCCGCTGGACGTCGGCGAGCCAGTGCCCGTCGTACTGCTCGGTCGGGCCCTGCGCCGGGTCGACGAGCGACCAGGCCTGCCGGCGGTAGGTCCAGTTGTCGGGCTGCAGCTGGTGGCTCTCCCGGAACCAGGCGACGGCCCGCTCCGGCGACCCGGCGGCGTGCAGGTGCTGGCCGAGGGCGAAGGCCGCGGCCGCCCGGGCCTGCTCCGCCGGACGCGGGCGGGAGCGCTCGAGGACCTCCTCGGCCGACAGCGCGAAACGGCTCGCGGAGCCGTGCGCGACCCAGTCGCGCAGCGCGCCGACGTAGCCCTCCGGGTCGATCTGCATGGCCTTGAGGTGGGGCTGCACGGTCCGTAGCCGGCTCACCGCCGACGCCGGCAGCGACGCCACGACCGCGGGGTCCTCCAGGTCGTAGCCGGCGAAGGTCGGCTGCGCCGGGTAGGCCGTCTCGGGCGGGCGGACGACCGTTCCGTCCTCATCGACCCAGATGCCCGACGGGACGTTGACCACCCCGAACAGCTCACCCAGCCGGTGTCCGCTGTCCACCACGACCGGGAAGTCGACGCCGGCGGCGAACGGCGCGGCGGCCTCGGCGCTGGCGTCCATCGCCACGCTGTACAGCTCGAAGCCCGAGGGGGCGAGCTCAGTGCGCAGTGCCTGCCAGACCGGCAGGTCGAAGCGGCAGCCTCACCAGCTCGCCCAGGCGGCGATCAGCACCTTCTTCCCGCGCAGGGCGGCAAGCGGGAAGGGCTCGCCCGTCAGGGTCGGGAGCACCAGGTCGGGGGCCTGGACGCTGGTCATCGCCCGCCCACCGCCGGGCGGGCCGAGCGACCACAGACCGGCGGGCTCGTCCTGCAGCAGCGGCCGCCCCATCCGCTCGGCGAAGGCGGCGAGGTCGACCTGGCCGTCGCGCAGCGTCCCGGGCGGCAGCGGCACGCACTGCTCCTCGCGGCACGCCCCCTCGGGCTTGACCTCCCAGCCGGTCTCCCGCGCGAGCTGGTCGACGGGCACCCGAGGTGTCGTGGAGATCACACCGGAGGTTACCGTCAAGGAGTGCAGTTGCCGGACGGATGGGTCGTCGTGCTCAAGCGGGACTGCCCCACGTGCACCCTCGTGGAGCCGGTGCTGCACCAGCTGGCCGGCGCCGGCGAGCTGTCCGTCTACAGCCAGGACGACCCGGACTTCCCCGCCGGGCTGCCCGTCGTCGACGACCGCGAGCTCGAGACCAGCTGGCGGCTGCAGGTCGACACCGTCCCGACGCTGCTGCGAGTCGAGGACGGCACCGAGGTCGCCCGCACCGTCGGCTGGCTCCGCAGCTCCTGGGAGGAGCTGACCGGGGTGACCGGGCTCGGCCCGGACCTGCCCGACCACCGGCCCGGCTGCGGTTCCCGCTCGGTCGAGTGGGGCGTCGAGGAGGAGCTCGACCGGCGATACGGCGAGCGCGTCCTCACCTCCCGCACCGTCGAGCTGGCCGACCTCGAGGACGAGCACGAGGCGGCGTACGCCCGCGGCTGGACCGACGGCCTGCCCGTCGTCCCGCCGACCGAGGCGCGGGTGCTGGCGATGCTCACTGGGACGACCCGCGCGCCGGACGAGGTCGTCGCGGTCGTGCCGCCCGACCTGGTGCCGTGCACGGTCGAGAAGGTCGCGGTCAACGCCGTGCTCGCCGGCTGCCTGCCCGAGCACCTCCCGGTCGTCCTGGCCGCCGTCGCCGCGGCCTGCACCGACGGCTTCAACATGCACGGCGTGCTCGCAACGACGATGCCGGCCGGTCCGGTCATCGTCGTGAACGGCCCTGTGGCGCAGGCGATCGGCATGAACAGCGGGGTGAACGCGCTCGGCCAGGGCAACCGCGCCAACGCCACCATCGGCCGGGCGCTGCAGCTCGTGGTCCGCAACGTCGGCGGCGGCCGCCCGGGCGAGGTCGACCGCGGCTCCCAGGGCCAACCGGGCAAGTACACCGCCTGCTTCGCCGAGGACGAGGCCGGCTCGCCCTTCGACCCGCTCGCCGCCAGCCGCGGGGTCGAGGGCTCGGCGCTGACGCTGTTCGCCGGCTGCGGCTGGTGGCCGGTGGTCGACCAGCTCTCACGCACCCCGGAGTCGCTGGCCCGCAGCCTCGCGGCGAGCCTTCGCGGCGTCGGCCACCCGAAGCTCGCCATCGTGTTTGACGCGCTGCTGGTGCTCAGCCCCGAGCACGGCCGGGTCTTTCGCGAGGCCGGCTGGGACCGCGCCCGGCTGCTGGCCGAGCTCGAGGGGCTGCTGACCGTCCCGGCCGCCGAGCTCTCACGCGGCGTCGACGGCATGGCCGAGGGGATGCCGCCGGCCATGATCGCCGGTTGGGGCGAGGCCGTGCCGCTGCCGAAGTTCCGCCCCGGCGGCCTGCTCATCGCCCACGCCGGCGGCACCGCCGGGCTGTTCTCGACCATCGTGCCCGGCTGGGTCAGCGGCGCCGGCGGCAGCGAGCCCACCACCGTCCCGATAGGAGCCTGATGCGCGTCCTGCTCGACCCCACGTCCGAGCGCGTCCCCGCGACGCGCACCCTGAACCCGCGGCCGGCCTCGCTCGACGGCCTCACCGTCGGCCTGCTCGACATCTCCAAGGCGCGCGGTGACGTGCTGCTCGACCGGCTGGAGTCCCGGCTGGTCGCCGACGGCGTGACCGTCCGGCGCTACGCCAAGCCGACCTTCGCCAAGCCCGCGCCAATCGACCTGCGGCACGAGATCGCCGTGCAGTGCGAGGTGGTCATAGAGGCGCTCGCCGATTGAGGCAGCTGCGCGTCGTGCAGTGTGCACGACATCGCCGACCTCGAGGGCCGCGGCCTGGTGGGGGTCTTCCTGGCCAGCAGCGAGTTCCAGGACGCCGCTGACGCGCAGTCGCGCGCGCTCGGCCTGGCCGTGCCCTACGTCCTGGTGCCGCACCCGATCCAGGACCGCACCGACGAGGAGATGACCGCCCTCGCCGACGCGGCGTACGACGCCGTTCTCGGGGCGATCCTGGAAAAAAAGTGAGATGTCACCCGTCACCCGTTCAGTGGTTGCTCCGACCGGCCGAGGAGGGGACAATCACCGACTAGACCGGACGGGGGTGCGGTGTGGACAACGACCGGGACCACGAGCTGCTGGCCCACTTCTGGAGCCTGCACGCCGCTGTCATCAAGCGCGACGGGCTCGAGGAGCGCATGCGCGCCGGCGTGCTCGATGAGGAGCTGCTCGACCGCAGCCTGGCCGCCGCGGAGGGCGTGCTCGAGGCCCGCGCGACGCTCTACCGCCACCTCATCGGCAAGGGCTGGACGCCGCCCCCCGCGCTGGTGCGCGACCTCGCCTACGACGAGATCGTGCTGTCGGAGACCGACGGCGCGCTGCACGGCTGACCGAGCGGGTAGCGCACCAGCACCGTGTGCACGACCCAGGCCAGGGCCGGCGGGTGTAGGACTCCTGCGTGAGCGAACCCGTCGAGCACCGCGGTGAGACCCCGCTCCAGCGCGCCGACCGCAACTGGGACGAGCTGCTCGGCGAGCTGCGGGTCACGCAGACCGGTGTCGCGATCCTGTTCTCGCTGCTGCTGACCGTGCCGTTCTCCGCCCGCTTCGACAGCGTCGACGCCTTCCAGCGCAGGGTCTACCTGGTGGCGCTGCTGCTCGCCGCGGCGTCGGCGGTCGTGCTCATCGCGCCGGTCGCCTACCACCGGGTGCTGTTCGCTCATCGGCAGAAGCAGGCCGTCGTCCGAGCCTCGAACCGCTTCGCCGTCATCGGCCTCGCCCTGCTGTGCCTCGCACTGTCGGCCGTGCTGCTGCTCGTCGCCGACGTGCTGCTCCAGCGCGCCGCCGCCGCGGCCGTCGCCGGGGTCTTCGGGGTGGCAACAGCGGGCCTGTGGTTCGTGCCGGGGATGCTGCGCCGCCGCACGCGCTGAGGGTCAGCGGGGGGCGCTCCCCACCCGGCCGAGGCACGACCCGCGGACCACAGTGCGGTCAGTCCTCCGTGACGCCCAGGTCGAGCCGGCGGACGTGGACGTGCGGTCGCCGCCGCACGAGGTGCGCCTGCAGCGTGAGCGAGCGGAGCCGCGTCATGACGATCGCCGCGACGATCCCGGACAGCGCCGTCACCACACCGCCGACGACGATGCTGCTGCGCGGCCCGAACGCCTCGGCCAGCGCACCGATCAGCGGCGCGCCCGCGGGCGTCCCGCCGAGGAACACCAGGATGTAGAGCGCCATCACCCGGCCGCGCACCTCTGGCGCGCTGCCGAGCTGGATGATCGAGTTCGCCGTCGTGGTGAAGGTCAGGACGGCCACCCCCGTCGGCACGAGCAGGAGCGCCATCACCTCGTACGACGGGGCGAGGCCGACGAGCACCTCGAGCAGGCCGAAGACGAGGACCGCGGCGAACAGCGTCCGCTGGCGCGGCGGGCCCCGGCGCCGAGCGCTGGCAAGCGCACCGACCAGCGAGCCGACCGCGAGGAACGCTGACAGCAGCCCGTACGCCCCGGCGCCGCGGCCGAAGACCTCCTTCACCACCAGCGCCAGCGTGATCTGGAAGTTCAGCCCGAAGGTCCCGACCATGAAGACCAGCACCATCGGCACGAGCAGGTCCGGCCGCGCCCTGACGTACGCCAGCCCCTCGCGCAGCTGGCCCTTCGCGCGGGCGAGCTTCTTCACCGGTTGCAGGTCGGCCGTGCGCATCGCCTGCAGGCCGGCCAGGACGGCGACGTAGGACAGGGCATTCGCGGCGAAGACCCAGCCGGTGCCGACGGCCGCGATCGCGATGCCGGCAACGGCCGGGCCGACGATCCGGGCCGAGTTGAAGGTGGCGCTGTTGAGACTGACCGCGTTGGGGAGGTCGTCGGGGCCGACCATCTCGCTGACGAAGGCCTGGCGCACCGGGGTGTCGACGACGGAGGCGAGCCCGAGGCCGAAGGCCAGCGCGTAGACGTGCCACAGCTGCACCGACCCGGTGAGGTCGAGCACGGCGAGGACGAGTGCGAGCACGCCCATCGCGGCCTGCGCGCCGAGCAGCAGGCGGCGCTTGTCGTACCGGTCGGCGAGCACGCCGCCGTAGAGGCCGAACAGCAGGACGGGCAGGAACTGCAGCCCGGTGGTGATGCCCAGCGCGATGCCGGAGTTGCCGGACAGCTCGAGGACGAGCCAGTCCTGCGCGACGCGCTGGCCCCAGGTGCCGGACAGGCTGATGACCTGGCCGGAGGCGAACAGCCGGTAGTTGCGGTTGCGCAGCGACCGGAAGGTGCCGTGGCCGTCGGTCATTCGCTGGCCAGCCGGTCGAGGACCTCGGCCGCCCGCTCCAGCAGCTCGCGGTCGGCGGGGTCGAGCGCCCGCAGCCGCCGCGCCAGCCAGGCCTCGCGCCGGCGACGGTCCTCGCGCAGCAGCCCGACCCCGGCCGGGCTCGC
>JAJAYV010000453.1 GCA_026786045.1 Frankiaceae bacterium
CCTCGAGGCCGCTCGCGCCGCGCAGGTCCGCGCCTCGCGCAGCCGCGGCAGCGTGGTCGGCACCTGCGCCGGACCGGTCCGCGGCGGGGCGAACGGCTTTCTCGAGGCCGGCTCGCTGTGCCCGCTCGACGGCGCGCCCGGTCACGCGCTGCGCGCCGACGCGGCCGCCGCCTTCGACCGGATGACCGCCGTGGCGCTGGCGGATCGCGGCAGCCGGCTGTGCGTCAACGACTCCTACCGGTCCTACGCCGGGCAGGTCAGCGTGTTCCGCCGCAAGCCACAGCTGGCCGCCGTGCCCGGCACGAGCCGGCACGGCCTGGGGGTCGCGGTCGACATCGGCTGCGGCGGGGAGCGGTTCGGCTCGAGCACCTACCGCTGGCTCACGGCGAACGCCGGGCGCTTCGGCTGGGTCCACCCCGCCTGGGCCGAGCCGGGCGGCTCGATGCCGGAGCCGTGGCACTGGGAGTACACCGGCGGGTAGCGCCGTCGTGGGTGGCCGCTACCGTGCGTGGCGGAGGGTCGAGCCGACGATGGAGGACCGACCCCGTGCGCCTGCACCTGCTCACCCCGCCCGCCCTGGTGACCGTGGTCGAGGGCGGAGCCGCTCGGTCGGCCCTGCTACTCGCCGTGCGCGGCGACCGCCGCTACGTGCAGGTCAGCCGCGGCGCCGGCCTCAACCACCTGCGCTGGGTGCCGGAGGGCGCGGTCCAGCCGGGCCCGCCGGATGTCGTGGTGGCGGTCCTAGCGGGGGGCGACGAGCAGGCTCTGGGCGCCGACGCCGACCGGGCCGTCGAGGTCGGACAGCACCGTCGTCGCGAGCCCCGCCCCGCCCCGCGAGATCGCCGTCTGCGCGGCCACGCAGACCCAGTCGCCGACGGCCTCGCGGTGCAGGTGCACGGTCAGCTCGGGGTTGATGAAGTGCCAGGTCAGGTCGAGCTCGCTGCTCAGCCCGTTGCCGCTGTCGGCCACGGCGAGCACGCGCTGCAGCGGGCTCGGCTCCTCGTCCGGCACGAGCGGGTGCAGCAGCCGCGACCAGACGGTGGCCGGGCCCTGCACGTCGAAGCGGCCCTCGACGAAGCGCCATTCGACGGCCGACAGGTAGCCGTCGACCCAACCGCCGGTCGGCAGCTCGGCCGGGGTGGCGTCGGGCAGCGGCGGCGGTCCCGCGTGGCGCGGTGCGACGCCCTCCTGCTCGGTCCGGCGCACCCGCCAGGCCGCCGCCCGGGCCGCGTCACGGCCTGCTGCGGACAGCACGGCCTCGACCAGCTCGACGCTGCGCCCGGGCCGCAGCACGCGCGAGCGCACCTCGAGCTCCCCGACGGGCACCGGCCCGAGGATCTCGACGGTCATCCGGGCCACGAAGGCGTCGCCGCGCGGCTCGCACTGCTCGACCGCACGGCCCAGCAGCGCCGAGGGCGGACCGCCGTGCTGGAAGCGCGCGTCCCACGGACCGGTCGTGTGCACGGTCGAGGACCAGCGGCCCGCGCCGAGCGGGAGGTAGAAGGCGTCGTCGGAGGAGGGCACGTCTGGACCGTACGGTGAGCCCCATGCGCGCTGTCACCCTCCCGTCCTACGGGGACGCCTCCGTCCTGACCCTCGCCGACGTACCGGACCCGGAGCCCGGACCCGGCGAGGTGCTTGTCGACGTCGCCGCCACCGCGGTCAACCGCGCCGACCTGCTGCAGCGACAGGGCTTCTACAACCCGCCGCCGGGGGCGTCGCCCTACCCCGGGCTCGAGTGCAGCGGCCGCATCGCCGCTCTCGGCGAGGGCGTCACCGGGTGGGGCGTGGGCGACGAGGTGTGCGCGCTGCTGGCCGGCGGCGGCTACGCCGAGCGGGTCGCCGTCCCGGCCGGGCAGCTGCTCCCGGTCCCGGCGGGCGTGTCGCTGGTCGAGGCGGCCGCGCTGCCCGAGGTCGCCTGCACGGTCTGGTCGAACGTCTTCGAGCTCGCCGCGCTGCAGGCCGACGAGGTGCTGCTCGTGCACGGCGGCACGTCCGGCATCGGCACGCTGGCGATCCAGCTCGCGGTGGCCCGCGGTGCGCGGGTGCTGTGCACCGTCGGCTCGGCGGAGAAGGCCGCGCGCGCCCAGGAGCTCGGGGCCGAGCGCGCGGTCCGCTACCGCGACGAGGACTTCGTCGAGGTCGTCAAGGAGCTCGGTGGCGCCGACGTCGTGCTCGACAACATGGGCGCGGCCTACCTGGCCCGCAACGTCCAGGTCCTGCGCACCGGCGGTCGGCTGGTCGTCATCGGCCTGCAGGGCGGGACGAAGGGCGAGCTCGACCTGGGGGCGCTGCTGGCCAAGCGGGCCAGCGTCACCGCCACCAGCCTGCGGGCCCGGCCGGCCGAGCAGAAGGCCGCCATCGTCGCCGCCGTCCGCGAAAACGTATGGCCCCTCGTCGAGGCGGGGCAGGTGCGGCCGGTGGTCGACCGGGTGCTGCCGCTCGAGCAGGTGGCCGACGCCCACCGGCTGCTCGAGGCGAGCACGCACGTCGGCAAGGTCGTGCTCACACTCGGCTCCGCAAAACCGCCTGCGGGCTAACGGATCCCGAGCCCGCCCGCGGCGACGATCGCGGTCGACAGCGGGCGCACCAGCTCGCGCAGTCGCGCGCAGCCGTCCTCGCCGAGCCGCTCCCACGCGGGCAGGGCCAGCTCGTCGGTGCAGTCCTCGATGCGCTGGCGCACGGCGCGGCCCTCGTCGGTGAAGCCCTCGCCCTCATCGACCCACCCGCGCTCGCGTAGCCGGGCGAGCGCGGCGTCCCACTCCTCCGGCGAGTAGCCGCGGGTCTTGCGCAGCGGCTCGCGGGTCCAGGTGTCGCCCTGCGCGACGTGCATGACAGCGGCCTCGAGGCCGGTGATGCCCTCGACCACCAGCGCGGCGATGTGCCCGTCGCCGCGGAACTCGCGCAGCAGCGTCATGGCGTGGAACAGCTGCAGGTGCGGAGCATCCGGCCAGGCGAGCGCGGCGTTGCCGGCGTAGAGCGGGCGACCCTCCGGCGTGCAGCCCTCGGCGGCCGTCCGGGCGAGCGCAACCGCCTCGACGACCTCCGGCCCGTCGAGCAGCGGCCCGCACAGCCGCCGCAGCGCCCGGTCCGCGCCGCGCAGCCGCGCCTGCACGAGCTGCTCCGGCGAGGCGGTCTCCCACGCACGGTCCATGCCGAAGGCGACCGCCAACGCGGAGAAGTTGAAGAAGGTCGCCTGCACCACCGCGGCGCCCACGGCGCCCAGCGCCGCGGCCCGACCTGGGAAGTAGCCGGCAGCGCGGTTGGCCTTCAGGTCGAACCCGAGAGCGGCATACTCCTCCTGCGCCTCGGGCGCGAAGTAGATCATCGCGTGCACCGGCTCGAGCGTCTTCCAGCACGTGCGGCTGACGGACGGTTCCACTCAGACCTCCTGCAGGGCGGCGAGGAGCCGGTCGACCTCGGCGAAGGTCGTGTAGCAGACCACACCCGCCCGTACCGCTCCGCCGGAGGAGGCGAGACCGAGGGCTGTCATCAGCTCGACGGCGTAGTAGTCGCCGGCCCAGACGGCCACGCCCTGGTCGCCGAGCCGGGTGCTGATCTGCTGCGGGGTGCGCCCGGCGACGGTGAAGGCGACCGTCGGGGTGCGGCGGGCAGGTGAGCCGACCAGCGTCACGTCGTCGTTCGCGGCCAGTCCGTCAAGCAGGCGCGCGAAGACCTCCTCCTCGTGCGCGCGCACGAGGGCCATCGCTGACAGGACGCGCTCGCGCCGCGTCACCCCGGCGCCGTGCGAGGCGATCCAGTCGACGGCTGCGGTGACGCCCGCCAGGGCGGCGAAGCTGGGGGTGCCATGCTCGAACCGGTCCGGGACCGCGTCACTGCTCGGCAGCAGCTTGTCGGGGCGCAGGCTCTCGAGCAGCGCGGGATCGCCGACGGTGAAGCCGATGTGCGGTCCGTACCACTTGTAGGCCGAGGTGGCGTAGAGGTCGGCCCCGAGCGCCTGCACGTCGGTCGGGAGGTGCGGCGTGGCGTGCACCCCGTCGACGTGCACAACCGCTCCCAGGGCGTGTGCCCGGTCGGCGATCCCCCGTACGTCCGGCCGGGTGCCGGTCGCGTTGCTCGCCGCCGTCACGGCCACCAAGCGCGTGCGCTCGTTGACCAGCTGGTCGTACTGCTCCGCCGGGAGCTCGGCGGTCGCCGGGTCGACCTCGGCCCACCGCACGACGGCCCCCGCGCGCGCGGCAGCCTGGACCCACGGTCGTACGTCGGCGTCGTGGTCGAGCCGCGACAGCACAACCTCGTCGCCGGCCGACCAGGTCTGGGCCAGTGCTCCCGCCATGACGTAGGTGTTCGCCGTCATCGACTGGCCGAGGACGACCCCGCCGGGCTCACCACCGACGAGGTCCGCCACGGCCTCCCGCGCAGCGTCGACGAGCGCGTCGGACCGGCGGCTGCTGGCGAAGGGCCCGTGCCGGTTGCTCACCGCGGAGCGCATCGCGTCGTGCACGGCGGCGCTGACCACGTCCGGCACCTGGGTGCCGCCCGGCCCGTCAAAATGCGCGAACCCCTCCGCCAGCGCCGGGAAGTCCCGCCGCACCGCCTCGACGTCGTACGGGTCAGTGAGGGCCATGCGGCCAGCCTGCCCGACCAGGTGCAGCCGGCCGGCGGTGGGGCAGGATCGAGGGCATGAGCGAGTCGGGCGAGGAGCAGCAGGTCGTGGTCATGGGCGCAGACGGGCAGCCGGTGGGCTCGGTGACCGTGAGCGCGGACGGCACGGTGGAGCCGTCACGCCAGAAGAGCCCGGCCGACATGATCGAGCAGCCCGCGAAGGTGATGCGGATCGGCTCGATGATCAAGCAGCTGCTAGAGGAGGTCCGGCAGGCGCCGCTGGACGACGCCTCCCGCACCCGGCTGCGCGAGGTGCACCAGAACTCGATCAGCGAGCTGGCCGACGGCCTCGCGCCGGAGCTGCGCGAGGAGCTGGAGCGGCTGACGCTGCCGTTCAGCGACGACTCGATTCCGTCCGACGCCGAGCTGCGCATCGCGCAGGCCCAGCTCGTCGGCTGGCTCGAGGGGCTGTTCCACGGCATCCAGACGGCGCTGTTCGCCCAGCAGATGGCCGCCCGGGTGCAGCTCGAGCAGATGCGCGGACGGGTCGCCCTGCCGCCTGGCCTGCCCGACACGGCGCCGACGGCCGCGCCCGGGGCTCACGGCACGGGGCAGTACCTCTAGCGGCCCGTCACCGCGACAGGCTCAGAACCACCGCTCGAGGACCTGCGCCACGCCGTCGTCGTCGTTGGTGGCCGTCACCTCGTCGACGACCTCGAGCACCTCGGGGTGGGCGTTGGCCATGCCGACGGCGTGCCCGGCCCAGGCCAGCATCGGCAGGTCGTTCGGCATGTCGCCGAACGCAACGACCTCCCACGCGCCCACGCCGCGCTCGTCGGCCAGCGAGGCGAGCCCGCTTGCCTTGCTGATGCCGGCCGCACTGATCTCCAGCAGCCCGCCGTCGCTGGAGTGGGTCAGCTCGGCGGCGTCGCCCACGCACGCCCGCGCCGCCGCCAGCAGCTCGTCGCTGCCGAGCTCCTCCGAGCGCGCGAGCAGCTTGATGGCGCCCCCGGCCACCATGACCGCGACCTCCTCGACGGCGACCTGGCCGTTGTCCCACCGGGTTACGTAGACGTGCTCGCGGGCGAAGCCGCCGGGTGTCCCGTCGACCGGTCCCTTCTCCACCGCGAAGGCGATGCCGGGGATCTCGCGGCGCAGCGCCTCGACGACGTCGAGCGCCGCCTGCGCGTCGAGCAGGTGCGCGCGCACGACCCGCTCGGTGTGCAGGTCGTAGAGGATCGCGCCGTTGGCACAGACGGCCAGGCCGTGGTGCCCGATCTCGTCGGCCACCAAAGACATCCACCGCGGCGGACGCCCGGTGACCATGACGAACGTCGTGCCCGCCGCCTCGAGCCGCTCGACGACCTCGACGGTGCGACCGCTGATGCTGCCGTCGCTGCGCACCAGCGTGCCGTCCAGGTCGGTGGCGACCAGGCGCGGCGCGGACCCGACGGTCATCGCGGCAGCAGCTCCTTGCGACCGGCGAGGTACGGGCGCAGCGCCTCGGGCACGTGCACCGAGCCGTCGGCGCGCTGGTGCACCTCGAGCAGGACGGCGATGGTGCGGCCGATGGCGCACAGCGTGCCGTTGAGCGTGGCGACCGGCGCGTTGCCGCTCTCGCCCCGCGTGCGGATGCCGAGACGACGCGCCTGGAAGTCCGTGCAGTTGCTGGTCGACGTCAGCTCGAGCCAGCGATCCTGCGATGGCAACCACGCCTCGCAGTCGAACTTGCGGGCAGCCGACGACCCCAGATCGCCTGCAGCAACGTCGATCACGCGGAACGGCAGCTCGAGCAGGCTGAGGAAGACCCGCTCCATCGCGAGCAGCCGCGCGTGCTCGCGCTCGGCCTCGGCCGGGTCGACGTAGGAGAACATCTCGACCTTGTCGAACTGGTGCACGCGGATGATGCCGCGGGTGTCCTTGCCGTGGCTGCCGGCCTCGCGGCGGAAGCAGGAGGAGAAGCCGGCGTAGCGCAGCGGTAGCTCGTCGAGCACCTCGCCGGAGTGGAACGCGGCGAGCGGGACTTCGGAGGTGCCGACCAGGTAGAGGTCGTCGCCCTCGAGCTTGTAGACCTCGTCGGCGTGGGCGCCGAGGAAGCCGGTGCCCTCCATCGCCTCGGGCCGCACGAGCGCGGGGGCGATGACCGGGTTGAAGCCGTTCTCCACCGCCTGGCCGATCGCGAGGTTCACCAGCGCGAGCTCGAGCAGCGCGCCCCAGCCGGTGAGGAAGGCGAAGCGGCTGCCGCTC
This sequence comes from Frankiaceae bacterium, assembly GCA_026786045.1. Classification (GTDB taxonomy): domain Bacteria; phylum Actinomycetota; class Actinomycetes; order Mycobacteriales; family SCTD01; genus SCTD01. The sequence goes on from JAJAYV010000453.1 coordinate 6,814, forward strand.
ACCTTCGCGCCGCGCTCGGTGTCGATGGCCCCGAGGGCGGTGCCGAGGTCGAGGTGGTCCTTCACCGCGAAGTCGTACGCCGGGACCTCACCGACCTGCTCGAGCACGACGTAGTCCTGCTCGCCGCCCTCGGGGACGCCGGCAAGCACGACGTTCGGCACGGCCAGGTGGGCGGCGCGCAGCGCGGTCTCGGCCTCGGCCTGCGCGGCCTCGGCGGCCTTGACCTCGGTGGACAGCGCCTTGGCCCGCTCCAGCACCGCGGGTCGATCGTCCGCCGACGCCCTCTTCACGGCCTGCGAGACGTTCTTCGACTCGGCCCTCAGGCCGTCGGCGCGGGTAACGGCGGCACGGCGCGCCTCGTCGGCGGCGAGCAGCGCGGCGACGCGCCCGGGGTGGGGGCCGCGGGGGGGCGGGGGGGCGCGGGCCCGGGGGGGGTGGTCGCGCCGCCGCTTGAGGGGGGTGACCCCCACAA
>JAJAYV010000454.1 GCA_026786045.1 Frankiaceae bacterium
CCGCCCCCCACCATCAAAACCACCCCCCACTCCGGGCCGGCTGCGATTTTTTTTATTAGGCCCCGGGGGCCGCCGGGGCCCCGCGCGCCCGGGGTCCCCACGGCGATGCAGCCGCCTCCGCCGTGACGTCCTCGAGCGAGCTGCTGCCCGCGGCCACCACGAGGGTGCCGACGGCCAGGACCAGCGCGGTGTCACCCGCGAGCCGTGCGCGGCGCAACGAGGTGACCGCCCGGGCGGTGGCCGGCAGCCCGGCGTGGTGGCCCACGAGCGCCGTGATCCCGGAGCCGGTCGCGATCCACGCCACCGCGAGGACGAGCAGGTCGCCGGTGGACACCGCGAGGACGGCCGCACCCGCGGTCGCGAGCAGCAGCCGGTCGTACCGCGCCTGCCCCGGGTCGCCGTCGAGGTGCCGGCGCGAGAAGACGGCGACGACGACGACGAGCCCGAGGGTGAAGAGCTGGGCGGCGGCGCGTACCGGCGGCAGGGTCCCCGACAGGGCGAGCGGCAGGGCGACGGCCAGCGCTGCGGCGGCGGCGAGGACCGTCACGCCGCGTCCCCGCGCCGAGCCGCGGAGCAGGGCGGCCAGGAGGGCGGCGAGCAGGAGGACAGCAGCAGGCAGAAGCGACATGCCTGATACCTAATACCTGAATCGCGTTGCAGGCAAATAGTTGCCTCCACTGCTCTATCCTCGCGCCGTGGCCGACGCCGGAGAACCTCCTCCGCGGACGTGGACGTTCCTCACAAACCACGCCCGTCTGCTGATCCTGGTCGCCCGCGACCCGCAGGTGCGGGTGCGGGACCTGGCGCGGCAGGCGGGCATCACCGAGCGGGCGGCGCAGGGCATCCTCGGCGACCTCGGGCAGGCCGGCTTCCTGGACCGGCAGCGGGTGGGCCGGCGCACGCAGTACTCCGTGCACCCCGACGTCGGGTTCCGCCACCCGCTCGAGGCGGGGCACGAGGTCGGTGAGCTGCTGCAGCTGTTCGTCGGCGACGGCGCCGGCGCGCGCGACGTCAAGTGAGGGACGTCAGGTGCGCGCGGTCAGGTGCGCGCGGTCAGGTGAGCGCGGCCAGCCGCTCGAAGACGGGCGCGAGCCGCTCGAGGTAGCGCTCGGGGCGACACACCTCATCCAGCCGCGCCTCGTCGAGCGCCTGCCCCTTGGCGGCGGCCTGCTCGGTGAGCGTCTCGCGGAACGGCCGGCCGGTCTCCCAGCTCTGCATCGCCGCGGCCTGCACGAAGGCGTACGCGTCCTCTCGGGACAGCCCGCCCTCGACCAGCTCGAGCAGCACGGTGCTGGTGTAGATGAGCCCGCCGCTGCTCTCGAGGTTGGCGCGCATGCGGTCGGCGTCGACGACCAGGCCGGTGACCAGGCGGGTCGTGAGGTGCAGCAGGTAGTCGGTGGCGATGGAGGCGTCCGGCAGTGCGATCCGCTCGGTCGAGCTGTGGCTGATGTCCCGCTCGTGCCAGAGCGGGATGCCCTCCATGACCGGCACGACCTGCGCGCGCACCACGCGCGCCATGCCGGCGATGCGCTCGCTGGCGATCGGGTTCTTCTTGTGGGGCATCGCGCTCGAGCCCTTCTGGCCCTTGCCGAACGGCTCCCACAGCTCGCGCACCTCGGTGCGCTGGCCGTGCCGCACCTCGAGCGCGAACGCCTCGCACACCGTCGCGATGACGGCGAGCGCGCTGACCCACTCGCTGATGCCGTCCCGGATGACGACCTGCGTCGCGGCCGGCGCGGGAGTGAGGCCGAGCTTCGCCGAGATCGCCTGCTCCACAGCAGGATCGATGTTGCTGTAGGTGCCGACGGCGCCGCTGATCTTGGCGACGGCGACGGCCTCGCGGGCCCGCAGCAGCCGATCGCGGCTGCGGGCCATCGCGAAGGCGAGATCGGCCATCCGGTGGCCAAAGGTCGTCGGCTCGGCGTGGATGCCGTGCGTGCGGCCGACCTTCACGGTGTCCTTGTGCTGCAGCCCGAGGTCCCGCATCGCGGCCACGAGCGCGTCGCACTTCGCGAGCAGGATGTCGGTGGCCTCGACCAGCTGCAGGGCCAGCGCCGTGTCGAGCAGGTCGCTGCTCGTCATGCCGAAGTGCACCCAGGCGGCCGCCTCGCGCGGCTCGGTGTTGTCGGCCCACGCCGAGAGGAAGGCGATGACGTCGTGCTGGGTCACTGCCTCGATCTCAGCGACCGCCTCGGGCGTGGGCGGGGCGGCGCGCCGCACCGGCTCGACGCTGTCGGCCGGCACGACGCCCGCCTCCGCGTGCGCCTCGAGCACCAGCACCTCGACCGAGCACCACAGCTCGTACTTGTGGGCCTCGCTCCAGACCCGCCCCATCTCGGGGAGGGTGTAGCGCTCGATCACGGGTGCTCCAGTCGGTCGGCGGGACGGCCCGGGAAGTGTCCCAGAGGCCTAGCCGAAGCGGCCGACGCGGTAGCGGTCGGTGTAGATGCTCTGCAGCATCACCCGGTCCGAGCCGGTCGAGGCGATCCAGGTCTTGCCGCCACCGGCGTAGATGCCGCCGTGGGTCACGGTGCCGCTGCTGTTGTAGTAGGCAATCAGGTCGCCGGGCTGCACCGCGGCCCTGTCGACCTTGACCGAGGCGGCGTACTGGTCGCGGACCGTGCGCGGGAGCTGCACGCCGTGCTGGGCGAAGACGTACTGGATGTAGCCGCTGCAGTCGAAGGCGCCCGGGCCCGTGGCGCCGTACTGGTAGTCCTTGCCGTCGTGGCGGGCCGCCTCGGCGACGACCGCGTCGCCGCAGGCCTGCGGGGTGGTGCTGGTCTCCTGCGCGCAGGCCACGGGCGCGGCCGGCAGCAGCAGGGCGGCGCTCAGGCCGGTGACGGCGGTCAGGCGGCGGGCGGTGGTGCGGGTCAGGACACGGGCCATCGTTCGAGGACTCCTGTTCCGGGTCTGCCTGCGGCCACCGCCCGGATAGTCGTGCGGGGTGCGGTGGAGGAGACTCGCGGCGAGGGGCCTGCGAGGGGCGCCGGGGGCAGACCCGCACCCGGCACCAGCACCCTCTCGGGGCGCGGATGCCACGCGACCGTAGCCCAGAGAGGGCGTTTGTGACGAACGTGTGACGACGTCCACGCGTCGTGACGCGCTCCACACC
>JAJAYV010000455.1 GCA_026786045.1 Frankiaceae bacterium
GCGGGCCACCCAGTCCATGTTCTCGGTGCCGCTGTCCATCGAGATGCGCGCCCCCGATGACAGCGCGAACCACTCGACCGGCAGACCACGCTCCTGCGCGAGGTCGAGCGCGGCGATGATCAGGGCGCACTCCGGCTCGGCCACCGTGCCGAGCGCCTTCGTCGGGTCACCGAACAGCACGACCCGGGTCATCCCCTCGGGGTGCCGCGCGGTGGGGGTGCTGACCACGCCCGCGACGACACCTGCCGTGTTGCGCCCCGGTGCGCGGTCCACCGGTACGAGCCGCCCGTCCTCGGACAGGTCGTGCTCGACGAAGCTGCCACCTGGACCGGCCAGCGGGCCGACCAGCGCGTACGGGTAGCCCGCTCCGCGGGCCCGGGAGCGCAGGACCTTCTGGGTGTAGTCGTCCAACGGCCGCATCGGCTCGGTCGGCCGGTCGGTGACCGCCATGCTCACGCCCGCGCCCTGCTGGTAGGAGAAGCGCAGGGCGACGTCGCGCGGCTCGCCGCCGGGCTCCTCCTGCAGCCGGGCGAGCAGCACGATCTCGTCCAGGCCGGCGCCGACCGTCAGCGGCGCGGACGTTCGTACGAAGCTGGCGAGCTCCGACAGCGGCAGCTCGATCGAGGGCCAGGCGTAGAGGAAGACCCGGTTGTGGTCCAGCCGCCGCTGGTCGCCCCGCTGGGCCTGGGCCCGGCGCAGGCCGTCGAGGCAGGCGGCCAGCAGCCGCTCGACGGTCGGGAAGCCCACGACGTCGCCGGCGGCGTCCCGCAGCGCCGTGAGGTCGCGGACCTCGGCCATCGCGATGAAGCGCTCATCCTTGGGGTTGTCCTTGGCCGAGACATGGAGCAGGTAGGTGTCCTCCGCCGACGGCAGGCGCACACCGTCGAAGTGCTTGAGCCGCCACAGGTTCAGCCGCTGGGCGGTCAGCGGGTGCAGGCCGCGGATGACCCGCTCCTCCACCGGACCGTCCGGCGACGGACGGAACGTCACCGCCTCGGCCTCGCCGCCGGGCGTGCAGACCGTCACCGTCACCCGGCGCACCCGGCGCAGCGTCGCGACGTGGTCCAGGAACCCGCGCAGGGTGTTGGCCAGCTCGTCGCCGTCGGCCGGCCGGTCCGGCCAGGACAGGTAGAGGTCCGCGACGACGTTCGAGGGGTCCGGCAGGGTGTCCACGTAGCCCCCCAGCGACGCCAGCGCCGTCGCCACGTCGGCGTACTCGGCCATCAGCGCGACCAGGCGCAGCTCGGTGCCGTTGAGGTCGTAGCGGCCGGTCACCCACGGCCGGTCGTCGAGCCGGGAGGACTGCAGGTCCTGCAGGCTGCGCCGCCGGTAGTAGCGACGGGTCAGCACCTCGAGGATCGGCTCCGGGGCCGGTCCGGGGGAGCCGAAGCGCTGCGTCAGCAGCCGGATCAGCGGTTCCGGGCTCGAAACGAGCGCCTCGATGCGCTCCGTGGCGTCGCTGCTGCCGGCCGACCCGCCGAGCTCGGCGAGCAGCTGCTCGGCCTGGTCGTAGACGGTCTGCCGGGCCTGGAGCACGAGCGGCTGCTCGAAGTAGCGGAAGCGGACCGCGCGGGCCAGGTCGCCCACCGCCGGGTAGCGCAGCTGAGTCGCGACGACGAGCCGGTCGAGCACCTCGCCGATCTCCGAGCGGGACGGCCCGCTCGGCAGCCGGCCGGCCGCGAGCCACCGGTCGAGCAGCGCCGTGACCGCCGGCAGCTGGCTGGGCCCGCGCTGCTGGGCCAGGAAGATCCGGTGCACCGCCTCCTCGAGCGGGGGGCCGGGCTCGAGGTCGCTGACGCCGTAGTGAAGCAGCACGCGGGCCAGCCGCGCGCGGAAGGTCTCGGGCAGCGCCTCCCGCTCGAGGTCCAGGGAGTGCAGGTAGCTGTGGAAGTGCTCGCGCGGGCTGTGGACCTGGTCGTCGGCCTCCTCCTCCGCGCTGGTCGGCCGGTTGCGAGAGAGCTCGCACAGGTCGGCGAAGGTCGTCAGTACTGCCAGCTCGCCGCGCAGCAGGTCGGGGTCGTCGTCCGGCAGCTCGTTGCGGGCGGCGACGTAGGCGGCCACCAGCTCGTCGCCGCGGTCGGCGCTGACGTCGTAGCCGGTGATGAGCGACTGCAGCGAGGCCAGCAGCGAGCCGGCGGCGTCCCGTGCAGCGGTACGGCGTCGGCCGCCGACGGGCAGCTCGACCGCCGGCTCGGTCGCTGCCTGGGTGTCCTCACCGGCCCGGTCCAGCCGCAGCAGCGGGGCGCCGGCGTCGACCTGGCTGTTGACCGCGACGAGCACCTCGCGGACCCGGCCGGCGTAGGGCGCCCGGACCGCGGTCTCCATCTTCATGCTCTCGAGCACCGCGACGGTCGCGCCGGCCTCGACGTCCTGGCCGACGGCGGCGCGGACCGCGACGACGACTGCGGGCGCCGGCGCGCGGACCATTCCCGCCTCGTCACGGGTGATCCGGTGCGTGGCGCCGTCGACCTCGACCAGATGAATGCTGTCGGACTCGACCGCGACGACGTGGTGGCGCTGGCCGTCCACGTCGAGCCGCCGCTCCAGCGCGCTGAACCGGTCGACGTCGACGTCGACGACCCGGCCGGACAGCCCGACCCGGTAGCGGTCCCGGCCGACCTTGGCAACCTCCAGCTGGTAGGCCTGGTCGCGGTGGCTGAGCTCCACGGTGCGGCCGACCTGGTGGCTCGCGCGCGGACGCCCGCCGCGGGCCGAGGTGAGGAAGGCGGCCCGCTCCAGCTCCTCCTCGGCTTCGGCGACGTCGATGGCCACCTGCAGGAAGGCGACGTGGGCATGCGGGGCCGGACCGGTCGCGGCGTGCGGCGAGCGGTCCAGCCAGGCGGTGTCGGCGGTGCCGGCGACGACCTCCGGCCGGTCGAGCAGGTCGAGCAGGAACGACTTGGTGGTCGTCCCTCCCCGCAGTACCACGGTGGTCTCGCGGAGCGCGCAGCGCAACCGGGCCAACGCCTCGGGCCGGTCCCGGCCCCAGGCGATGACCTTGGCAACCATCGAATCGTAGTCCGGCGGGATGACGTCGCCGACCGAGATGCCGGTGTCCACCCGCACACCCGGGCCGGTCGGCAGGTGCAGCAGCTCGACCGTGCCGGGCGCGGGCGCGAAGTCGCGTTCGGCGTCCTCGGCGTTGAGCCGGGCCTCGATGGCGTGCCCGTGCTCGGCCGGCGGTTCACCGACCAGGTGACCGCCGTCGGCGACGTGCAGCTGCAGCTTGACTATGTCCAGCCCGGTCGTCGCCTCAGTCACCGGGTGCTCGACCTGCAGCCGGGTGTTGACCTCCAGGAAGGTGAACAGCTGCTCGGCCGGCTGGTAGAGGAACTCCACCGTGCCGGCCCCGACGTAGCCTGCTGCCCGTACGAGATCGATCGCCGACGTGCGCAGCGAGGCGTCCTGCTCGGCCGTGAGCGCAGGGGAGCTGGACTCCTCGATCAGCTTTTGGTTGCGCCGCTGCACCGAGCAGTCCCGTACCCCGGGTGCCCAGACCGCGCCGTGCGCGTCAGCGATCACCTGCACCTCGATGTGCCGGCCGTTCTCGACCAGCCGCTCCATGAAGACCACCGGGTCACCGAAGGACTTGAGTGCCTCGGACTGGGTCCGCTCGAGCGCCTCGGCGAGCTCGGCCGGCTCGCGCACGATCCGGATGCCGCGGCCGCCGCCGCCGCTGCGCGCCTTAACGATCAGCGGATAGCCGATCGTGGCAGCGTGCCTGCGGCCGTCCTCGGCGCTCTCGACCGGGCCTCCGCTCCACGGCGCGACCGGCACCCCGCTCTGCTCGGCCAGCAGCTTGGCCTCGACCTTGTCGCCGAGCCGGCGCATGGCGTCGGGCGGCGGACCGATGAAGACCACGCCGAGCGAGGCGCACAGCTCGGCGAAGGCCGGGTCCTCGGCCACGAAGCCCCAGCCGACCCAGGCCGCATCGGCCCGGGCGGCGCCCAAGGCCCGGCCGAGCTCGGCGTGATCGAGGTACGGGCTCCCGCTGCCACCGGTGGACAGGACGACCGCCTCGTCGGCGGCCCGGACGAAGGTCGCGCGCCGCTCGGCCTCGGTGTGCAGGGCGATGACCCTGATGCCGTAGCCGTGCTCCTCGTTGAGCTCCCGGACCGCCCTGGTCAGGCGGAGGGCCGGTTCGCCCCGGTTGACAACCGCGATGCGCGTGAACACGTCGTGCCTACCTCTTACCTCGGTCGGTGCACGGGTGCCGGCTCACATGTCCAGCCCGCCGTTGACCCCCCAGACCTGGCCGGTGATGTAGGAGGACGCGTCCGCGGCCAGGAAGTGAAC
>JAJAYV010000456.1 GCA_026786045.1 Frankiaceae bacterium
GACCACCAGCGCGGGCAGCAGCACCACGCGCTGGCCGAGCCGGTCGACCAGCCGCGAGCCCAGCGGGCCGAGCGCGGCCCGCCCGCCGGCGTAGGCAGCGCTGACCAGGCCGGCAAGGGCGTAGGAGCCGCGGCGGTCCTCGACGAGCAGGACGGTGCCGATGCCGAGCATGGCGATGGGCATCCGGCCGAGCAGGGCGGCCGCACTGAACGTCTTGGCGCCGGGCGTGCGCAGCAGCGGCCCGTAGCCCCGGGCGGGAGCGGCGGCGGACGGGGCGGACACCCGCACCATCCTGCACGCCGCCCCGCAACGAGTCCCAGTCGTGACCATGCGATCCACGGTTTGCGGCCTTCGCCACGTGACCGGGCCACTACCGTCGGGCGGCAGCCGGGTGCTGCCCGCTCCCGCCACCCCTACAACCCTGAGGACATCCCTTGCGCCGATCCGCGACCGGTCGCCTGCGCCTCGCCGCAGTGCTGACCGTAGCCAGCCTGGGCCTGCTCGCCTGCGGCTCCGACTCCGGTACCGAGACCGCCGAGCCCGCCGCCTCCTCCTCCGCCGGTGGCGCCGAGTCCGACGTGCGCGTCGGCCTGGCGTACGACGTCGGCGGCCGGGGCGACCGCTCGTTCAACGACGCCGCCGCCGCCGGCCTGGACCAGGCCAAGACCGAGCTCGGCGTCGAGGGCCAGGAGCTCAGCCCGAACGCCCAGGGCACCGACCGCGGTGACAACCTGCGCTCGCTCGCGGAGGAGGGCTACAACCCGATCTTCGCGGTCGGCTTCGCCTACGCCGAGGAGCTCGGCACGATCGCGACCGACTTCCCGGAAACCACGTTCTTCATCATCGACGACTCCTCCGTCGAGGCCCCGAACGTCAAGGGCCTGGTCTTCGCCGAGGAGCAGGGTTCCTTCCTCGTCGGCGCGGCCGCGGCGCTGAAGAGCACGACGAACAGCGTCGGCTTCATCGGCGGCGTGCAGACGCCGCTGCTCGAGAAGTTCGAGGCGGGCTTCGTCGCCGGCGCCAAGCAGGTCAAGCCGGACATCGAGCTCCAGACGGCCTACCTGTCGCAGCCGCCGGACTTCTCCGGCTTCGGTGACCCGGCCGCCGGCCAGGAGGCCGCCAACGGCATGTTCGACGCGGGCGCCGACGTCATCTACGCCGCCGCCGGCGGCTCCGGCCTCGGCGTGTTCCAGTCCGCGCTGGCCAACGACGCGCTCGGCATCGGTGTCGACTCCGACCAGTACGAGTCGATCGGCGCCAGCAACCCCGAGCTGCAGCCGGTCATCCTGACCTCGATGCTCAAGCGCGTCGACGTCGCGGTGTTCGACGCCCTGCAGGCGTTCGTGCGACGCCGGGGAGATCCCTGCCGTCACGACCTACGACCTCGAGGCCGACGGCGTCGGCTACTCCACCTCCGGTGGCCAGGTCGACGACATCGCCGAGCAGCTCGAGGAGCTGAAGGCGCAGATCGTCAGCGGCGAGATCACGGTCCCCAGCACGCCGTAGCGGACCGCTCGCCCCGGGGGCGCCGTACCTTGCCGGTGCGGCGCCCTCTGAGGTGAGCGGAAGCCCGTCCGACCCCCGTCCCACTCCGCAGGAGGACCCGTGGCCGCCACCGCAGCCCCCGCGCCCGGCAGCGCCGACTCGGCCGTCGTCGTCCGGCTCGAGGGCATCGCCAAGCGCTTCCCCGGCGTCGTCGCCAACCGCGACGTCTCGCTGGAGGTGCGCCGCGGCGAGGTGCACGCCGTCGTCGGCGAGAACGGCGCGGGCAAGTCCACCCTCATGAAGATCCTCTACGGGATGCAGAAGCCCGACGAGGGCGCCATCACCGTGGACGGCCGCGAGGTGCACTTCCGCAGCCCGGCGGACGCGATCGAGGCCGGGATCGGGATGGTCCACCAGCACTTCATGCTGGCTGACAACCTCACCGTCCTCGAGAACGTCATCCTGGGCGCCGAGCCCACCCGGCTGGGCTGGCTCGACACCCGCCGCGCGCGCGAGCGCATCTCGACGCTGTCCGCGCAGTACGGCCTGGGCGTCGACCCCGGCGCGCTCGTCGAGGACCTCGGCGTCGGGGACCGGCAGCGCGTGGAGATCCTCAAGGTCCTCTACCGGGGCGCCCGGGTCCTGATCCTCGACGAGCCGACCGCCGTCCTGGTGCCGCAGGAGGTCGACGAGCTGTTCGCCTCCCTTGCCGAGCTGCGCGCCGAGGGCGTCGCCATCGTCTTCATCAGCCACAAGCTGGACGAGGTGCTGCGCGTCGCCGACGCGATCACCGTCCTGCGCGGGGGCACCACCGTCGCCACCGTCTCCCCCCACGGCACGACCGCGCGCGAGCTGGCCGAGCTGATGGTCGGCAGCGAGCTGCCCACACCGGACACCCGCGACTCGACCGTCACCGACGTCGTCGAGCTCAGCGTCGAGCACCTCACCGTGCTCAGCCCGGAGGGCCGCGCGCTGGTCGACGACGTCAGCCTGAGTGTGCACCGCGGCGAGGTGCTCGGCATCGCCGGCGTCGAGGGCAACGGCCAGGCCGAGCTCGTCGAGGCGCTGCTCGGCCTGCGCGCCGGCACCGGCGTGGTCCGGCTCGGCGAGCAGGACATCTCCTCCTGGCCGACCCAGCGCCGTCGCGAGGGCGGCATCGGCTACATCCCCGAGGACCGCCACCGGCAGGGGCTGCTGCTGTCCGAGTCGCTGTGGGAGAACCGGGTGCTCGGCCATCAGACCGTCCGGCCGTGGCGCCGCGGGCCGTGGATCGACCGCAAGGCAGCGCGCGCCGACACCGAGCGCATCGTGCGCGAGTACGGCGTGCGCACACCGGGCGTCGACGTGCCCGCCTTCGCGCTGTCCGGCGGCAACCAGCAGAAGCTGGTCGTCGGCCGCGAGATGAGCGGCTCGCCGCGCCTGCTCGTCGCCTCCCACCCGACCCGCGGGGTCGACGTCGGCGCGCAGGCCACCATCTGGGACCTGCTGCGGCAGGCCCGTGCCGACGGGCTGGCGGTGCTGCTCGTCTCCGCCGACCTCGAGGAGCTGATCGGGCTGTCCGACCGACTGGTCGTGATGCTGCGCGGCCGGCTGGTCGCCGAGATGTCCCCCGACGACACCACCCCCGAGATGCTGGGCAGCGCGATGACCGGAGCCTTCGCCGCACCGGAGAGGACCGCATGACCACGACCGTCGAGGCCCCGCCGGGCGGCGCCCCGGAGCGCACCTCGCGCGTCGCAGCCCCGCTCGGCCGCCGGGTGCTGCTGGCCGTCGCCGCGCCGCTCGCGGCCGCCGTCTTCGCGCTGCTGGTCAGCTCCGTCGCGCTGCTCGCCAGCGGCAACCCGCCGCTCGAGGTCTACAGCAAGATGCTCACCGACGGCACGCAGCTGCGGTCGGTGCTCATCACGATCAACAACGCGGTGCCGCTCTACCTGGCCGGCGTGGCCGTGGCCATCGGCTTCCGGATGGCGCTGTTCAACATCGGGGTCGAGGGCCAGTACGCCCTGGCCGCGCTGCTCGCCGCCTCGGTCGGCGCGGCGGTCCAGCTGCCCGGTGCGCTGCACATCGGCCTCGTCCTGCTCGTGGCGATCGCCGTCGGCGCCTCCTGGGCCGGCGTCGCCGCGGTCCTCAAGGTGACCCGCGGCGTCAGCGAGGTCATCTCGACCATCCTGCTCAACGTCATCGCGGCCGGCATCGCTGCCTTCCTGCTCGCCGAGCACCTGCAGAAGCGGGTGGAGGGCAGCAACAACAGCGCCACCCCGCCGCTGCCGGAGTCGGCCCGCTTCCCGAACCTCAACGGCCTGCTCGACGGCCTGGGCATCACCGCGCCGCAGGGCACCAACCTCGGCGGCTTCGTCCTCGTCGCGATCGTCGTCGGCGTCCTGTACTGGGTGCTGGTCAACCGCAGCCTGTTCGGCTTCGAGATGAAGGCGGTCGGCATCAACCCCTTTGCCGCACGCGCCAGCGGCGTGCACACCAAGCGCACCACGGTCATCACGCTGCTGCTGTCCGGCGGTGTCGCCGGTCTGGTCGGCCTGGCCCAGGTGCTCGGCACGTCGTACTCGTACGGCCTGAGCTTCACCGCCGGGCTCGGCTTCACCGGCATCGGCGTCGCGCTGCTCGGCCGCAACTCCCCGATCGGGATCGCCTTCGCCGCGCTGCTCTTCGCCTTCCTGGAGCGCTCCAGCTCGACGCTGCAGTTCATCGACGTGCCGACGGAGATCTACGTGATCATGCAGGGCGCGATCGTGCTCTCGGTCGTGGTGGCGTACGAAGCGGTGCGCCGCATCGCCGCCACCCAGGCCGAGCGGGCCGTGCGCCACGCCACCGAGGAGATCGCCGCATGACCCTCGCGACCGGCGGTGCCAGCGGCACGACGCCGTCCCTCGCCGAGCCCGAGTCGGTCCGCACCCGCCGTCGCTTCGGCGGCTGGCAGAAGGTCGGGCTCATCGCGCTCGGCCTGCTCGCC
>JAJAYV010000457.1 GCA_026786045.1 Frankiaceae bacterium
CCCCGGCGTCATGGGCCAGGCCGTGCAAGGCCGAGGGCGCGACCAGCAGCGGGGCGGCGAGCCGGCTGCCGAGCAGCTCCACGCCGGTGTCGACGCGCGACACGTCGCGCAGCACGCGGGGCCGCAGCCGCAGCCGGGCCCAGGCCATCTCGGCCTCGGCGGCGGTCACGCTCTCGCCGGCGCCGGTGGCGTAGTAGGCCAGCACCTCCGGGCGCAGCACGGCCGCGGCCCGTACGGCGTGGTCGGCCAGCAACGGGTGCACGGGCCCGACGGTAGGCCCTCCTTCGCAGCGTGCGCCGCAGGCGTACCGTCGGCGGAGCGACACCCCAGGAGGTGCCGCAGGTGCCCGGAGCTCCCTGCCCCCGTCCGCGGCCGGGCCCTCGACGACGAGGGAGCAGGGCCATGTCCGTCCAGACGACAGCAGGGCGCACGGTCCGCGACGCGATGACCAGCGGCGTGGTGACGGTGCACCCCGACGACCCGTTCAAGCAGGTGGTGCAGGTTCTTGCGAAGCGCGGCGTCGACGCGGCGCCCGTGGTCGACGAGAAGGGCGAGCTGCTCGGCGTCGTGAGCGGCTCGGACCTCACCTGCCACGACGAGCAGGCGCCGCCGCTGCCTGCGCTGGTGCACAAGGTGGCCCGCCAGCACGCCAAGAAGGCCCGTGGCCGCACCGCCCGCGAGCTCATGACCTCGCCGGCCCGCACCCTGGCGCCGAACGCGCTCGTCGTGGACGCGCTGCACGACATGGCCCACCACAAGGTCGGCCGCCTGGTCGTGGTGGAGGGCGGCAAGGTCATCGGCATCCTCACCCGCAGCGACGTGCTGAAGGTCTACCTGCGCAGCGACGAGGAGCTCACGCGCGAGGTGGAGCAGGTCGTCGCGCAGAGCATCAGCTGCCCGAGCGACGTGACGGTGACCGTAGGGGACGGCGTGGTGCACCTGCGCGGCTGGGTCGAGCGGACCAGCTGCTCGTGGGCAGCCTGCTCGGCGGCGCGCGGCGTCGCCGGGGTGGTCGAGGTCGACGACGCGCTGACCAGCGAGGTGGACGACACCTACGTCCACGAGCTGTCGGTCCGCGGCCCCTTCTGCTGAGCCCCGCGGGAGGCCCAGTCTGCCGCGCCTAGGCTGCCGCTGGTGCAGCTGGTCGAGGTGGTCGGGGGCGCGCTCGTGCGCGACGGCCGGGTGCTGGCCTCCCGGCGGACCGAGCCGCCGCGGCTGGCCGGGCTGTGGGAGTTCCCCGGCGGCAAGGTGGAGCCCGGCGAGGACGACGCGACCGCGCTGGTCCGCGAGCTGCGCGAGGAGCTGCAGGTCGAGGTCGTCGTGGGCGCCCGGCTCGGCGAGGACCTGCCGATCGGGCCGACCGCGGTGCTGCGCGTCTACGTCTGCGCGCTGGTCAGCGGCGAGCCGGCGCTGGTCGACCATGACGAGCACCGCTGGCTGGGTGCCGACGAGCTGCTCGACGTGCCGTGGATCCCGGTCGACCTGCCGCTCGTCGAGCAGCTGCGCCCGCTGCTGACCGGGGCCAGCAGCCCGCGCCGGTAGGCTGGCTCGGCCGGCTGTCCCTGCTCGGCCGCCCAGCCCCGGTCTCGGGGCTCACCCCAGCCGATCATCGGAGTACCGCTGTGCCCACGCGTGACGACATCCGCAACGTGGCGATCATCGCCCACGTCGACCACGGCAAGACCACGCTCGTCGACGGGATGCTGCTGCAGTCCGGCGCCTACACCGAGCACCAGCAGGAGGAAGGCGCGGTCACCGACCGCGTCATGGACTCGATGGACCTCGAGCGCGAGAAGGGCATCACGATCCTCGCGAAGAACACCGCGGTCCGTCGTAAGGACCTGCTCATCAACATCATCGACACCCCGGGCCACGCCGACTTCGGCGGTGAGGTCGAGCGCGGCCTGTCGATGGTCGACGGCGTCGCGCTGCTCGTCGACGCCTCCGAGGGACCGCTGCCGCAGACCCGCTTCGTGCTGCGCAAGGCCCTCGCGCAGAACATGCCGGTCATCCTCATCATCAACAAGGTCGACCGCCCCGACGCGCGCATCGCCGAGGTCGTCGACGAGTGCTACGAGCTGTTCCTGGACCTCGACGCGACCGAGGAGCAGATCGACTTCCCGATCGTCTACTGCCAGGCCAAGACCGGCCAGGCCTCGCTGGCCCGCCCGGCGGACGGCACCAGCCCGGACAGCCCCGACCTCGAGCCGCTGTTCGAGGTCATCAAGAACACGATCCCGGCCCCGACCTACACCGAGGGCGCGCCGCTGCAGGCGCATGTCACCAACCTCGACGCGAGCCCCTACCTCGGCCGCCTGGCGCTGCTGCGCATCTTCAACGGCGAGATCAAGAAGGGCCAGACCGTTGCCTGGTGCAAGAAGGACGGCACCATCGAGAACGTCAAGCTCACCGAGCTGCTCGGCACCGAGGCGCTCGAGCGGGTCAGCATCGAGTCCGCCGGCCCCGGCGAGATCATCGCCGTTGCCGGCATCCCGGACATCTACATCGGCGAGACGCTGGCCGACCCGGCCGACCCCCGTCCGCTGCCGCTCATCACCATCGACGAGCCGAACATCAGCATGACCATCGGCATCAACACCAGCCCGCTGGCCGGCAAGAGCGGCAAGAAGCTCACCGCCCGCATGGTCAAGGACCGCCTGGACAAGGAGCTGGTCGGCAACGTCTCGATCCGCGTCGAGAACACCGAGCGCCCCGACACCTGGGAGGTCCAGGGCCGCGGCGAGCTGCAGCTGGCGATCCTCGTGGAGGTCATGCGCCGCGAGAAGTTCGAGCTCACCGTCGGCAAGCCGCAGGTCGTCACCCGCCTCGTGGACGGCAAGATCCACGAGCCGATGGAGCGGCTGACCATCGACACCCCCAGCGACTACCAGGGCGTGCTCATCCAGCTCATGGCGCTGCGCAAGGGCCGGCTCGAGCAGATGGTCGACCACGGCACCGGCTGGACCCGGATGGAGTACATCGTCCCGGCCCGCGGCCTGATCGGCTTCCGCACCGAGTTCCTCACCGAGACCCGCGGCACCGGGCTGCTGCACCACGTCCACGAGCGGTACGAGCCGTGGCACGGCGAGATCCGCACCCGCCCGTCCGGTTCGCTGGTCGCCGACCGCAGCGGTCCGACCACGGGCTTCGCGCTGGCCAACCTGCAGGAGCGCGGGACGATGTTCGTCCCGCCGGGCACCGAGGTCTACGAGGGCATGATCGTGGGCGAGAACTCCCGCAACGACGACATGGACGTCAACGCCACCAAGGAGAAGAAGCTCACCAACATGCGCCAGTCCTCCTCCGACGTCCTCGTACCGCTCATCCCGCACAAGGAGCTCAGCCTCGAGCAGGCGCTGGAGTTCTGCCGCGAGGACGAGTGCGTCGAGGTCACCCCGGACAAGGTCCGCATCCGCAAGGTCATCCTCGGCGGCGGCGAGCGCGCCCGCTCGACCCGCAACAAGGCCAAGGCCGCCCTGGCCTAGTGGTGTGAGGGCCGGCCAGCTCGTCGTCGCCACCCCCGCGCTGAGCGATCCGAGCTTCGCGCGCAGCGTCGTCCTGCTCCTGCAGGCCGGCGCCGAGGACGGCGCGCTCGGCCTGGTCGTCAACCGGCCGACCGGCACCGGTGTCGACGAGGTGCTGCCCGACTGGGCGGCCCTCGCGGCTTCGCCGGGCGTCGTGTTCACCGGCGGCCCGGTGCAGCCCGACGCGGCGGTGTGCCTGGGCCGGGCGCGTCCCGGCGGCCCGCCGTCCGGGGCGTTCTCCCCGCTGGAGGGGCTGGCCAGCCTGGGCACCGTCGACCTCGACGCCTCGCCCGACGACCTGTCCGGCACGCTCGAGGAGCTGCGGCTGTTCGCCGGCTACGCCGGCTGGTCGGCCGGCCAGCTCGAGGCCGAGGTCGAGGAGGGCGCCTGGTTCGTCCTCGACGCTCTCCCGGTCGACGCGTTCAGCCCCGCGCCCGAGCAGCTCTGGGGCGACGTGCTGCGCCGGCAGGGCCCGCCGATCGCCTTCGCGGCGAGCTACCCGCCGGACCCGACCCTCAACTGAGCCAGCCCCGTCCGGGCACCGGCGGTCGCGGCCTGGATCCGGGCCGCCGCCGCGCGCAGGTCGACGGCGCGGCCGGCGCGCAGCTCCTCCTCCACGTCGCGGCACACCGCCGCCAGCCCGACCGCCCCCAGAGAGCCGCTGCCGCCCCGCATCGCGTGGGCCACCCGGCCGACCGCCTGGGCGTCATCGGCCGCGACGGCGGTGCGCAGCTCGTCGAGCCGCTGGTCGGTCTCGGCCTCCCAGGTGTCCAGCAGCCGGTCGATCAGCTCCGGGCCGCGCGCGCCCATCCGGGCGGTGAGCGCCTGCAGCACCGACGGGTCCACCGCCACCGCCACCGCCACCGCCACCACCACCTCCGCC
>JAJAYV010000458.1 GCA_026786045.1 Frankiaceae bacterium
CAGCGCGCTGGCCGAGTCGGCCGCCGCGCTGCTGTCCGTGGAGCTGGAGGCCGACGGTCTGCCGCTGGACACCGCCGTCGCCGGGGCGCTGCTCGCCGACGTCGTCGGACCCCGTCCGGCCTCGGTCGAGGACGAGGCGGCGCAGCGCCGGGCGCGCGACGCCGAGGCGCTGGGCCACTTCCCCGGCGGCCCGGTCGACCTGCGCTCCCCGCTGCAGGTCAAGGACCTGCTGGCGCGGGTGGGACTGGTGCTGCCCGCCACCCGCTCCTGGCGGCTCGAGCCGCACGCGGGCACCTCCCCGGCTGTCGCCGCGCTGCTGCGCTGGCGCAAGGCCGAGCGCACCGCGACGACCTACGGCTGGGGCTGGCTGGACCGGCACGTCAGCGACGGTCGGCTGCGCGGCGAGTGGCGCGCTGCCGACGGCGCCGGCGGCCGGATGACCGCCTCGGCCGGGCTGCACAACCTGCCCGCCGAGCTGCGGCCGGCGGTCCGGGCCGTCGAGGGCTGGTCGTTCGTGCGCGCCGACCTCGGCCAGGTGGAGCCGCGGGTGCTCGCCGCGGTCTCCGGCGATGCCGGACTGGCCGGTGCCGCGCGGGAGGACGACATGTACGCCCCCGTCGCGACCGCGCTCGGCTGCGACCGGCCGACGGCGAAGGTGGCCGTGCTGGCCGCGATGTACGGCCAGACCTCCGGCACCGCGGGCGCCGCCCTCAAGGACCTCGACCGGGCGTACCCGGTCGCGATGGCGTACCTGCGCCGGGCTGAGGAGGCCGGCCGGCTCGGCACCGACCTGCGGACGTACGGCGGCCGGCTGCTGCGGCTCAGCCGCGCGGAGCCCTCCATGCGGTCCCAGCCGGCCCCGGAACCGCACGGAGGGCTCCAGTCGCCCCCCGGCCACGGGCGTTTCGCGCGCAACGCCGTCGTGCAGGGCGCCGCCGCCGAGCTGTTCAAGGCGTGGGCGGCCACCGTGCGCGACGGGCTGCGGCCCCTCGGCGGCGCCGTCGTGCTGTGCCTGCACGACGAGCTGCTGCTGCACGTCCCGACCGCCGAGGCCGACGCCGCGGCGCAGCTGCTCGTCGACGCGCTCGACGCCACCGCCCACTGGTGGGCGGCCGGCTCGGCCGTGCGCTTCGTCGCCGACGTGTCGGTGGTGCAGAGCTGGGCCGACGCCAAGCCGGCCTAGTCGGGCCCGGAGGCGCCGTCCGGCGTAGCCAGGCGCACCAGCGCCGGGCCGTCGACGCGGAAGGTCGTCCACTCGTCCTGCGGTACCGCGCCGAGCGCGCGGTAGAAGCCGATCGCCGGGGCGTTCCAGTCGAGCACCCACCACTCGAAGCGGGGGTAGCCGCGGTGCACGCAGACGGCCGCGAGCTCCTGCAGCAGCGCCTTGCCCAGCCCGTGCCCGCGTGCCTCAGGCCGGATGAACAGGTCCTCGAGCCACAGCCCGGGCAGGCCCGTCCACGTCGAGAAGGTGAGATACCAGAGGGCGAAGCCGACGACCGCGCCGGACCGGTCGAGCGCGACGTGGCACGACGCCGACGGGTGCTCGCCGAACAGCGCCTCGCGCAGCAGCTCCTCGGTCGCCTCCACGGCGTCGGGCTCACGCTCGTAGGCGGCCAGCTCGCGCACCAGCTCGAGCACCACCGGCACGTCGGCCGGCACGGCGGGACGGACCGGGTTCACGTGGCGACGTTCCACGACAGCACCGCGGGGCAGCCGTGCTCGTGCCCGAGCACCGAGAGCCGGCCCGCGCCGAGCACGAGCTGCTGGCCGACGTGCGGGCCGAGGTCGAGCCAGCAGGCGGCCAGCACGCGCAGCGCGTGGCCGTGCCCGACCAGGCAGACGTCGTTCCCTTCGTCGAGGACCGGCCGCACCCGGTCGAGCACCCGCTGCGAGCGCAGGGCCAGCTCGTCGAGCGTCTCGCCCAGGCCGGAGTCGTCCCAGACCGACCAGCCGGGTCGGGTCTCGCGGGCCTGCTCGGTGGTGCGGCCCTCCTCGGGCCCGTAGTCCCACTCGATCAGGTCGGGCTCGACCTCGGCGCTCAGCCCGGCCAGCTCGGCCGTGCGCCGGGCCCGCTCCAGCGGGGAGGTGAGGACGAGCCCGAAGGAGCGCCCGGCCAGCCGGGCGGCGAGCGCCTTCGCGTCGGCGTCTCCCTCGGGGGTCAGCGGGATGTCGGTCCGCCCGGTGTGCCGCCCGTCGCGGGACCACTCGGTCTGCCCGTGCCGCACCAGCACCACCTCTGCCATGGCACGACCCTGGCACGCCAGGAGCCCGGCCCCGCAAGGGGACCGGGCTCCGGGAGCGGGAGCGGCTAGGCGGACGGCTTCTGGTAGGTCGTGCCCTTGGTCTCCCAGAAGATCGTGGCGATCTCGTCGATACCGTCGAGCAGCTTCTGGCCCTCGGCGGGGTCGATCTTCTGCTTGGCTCCGGTGCCCGACGCAAGCTTGATCGTGTCGTTCACCAGCGCGTGCAGGTTCGGGTACTTCTCGAAGTGCTCGGCCTTGAAGTAGTCGTGCCACAGCACCGCGAGGTGGTGCTTCACGAGGGTGGCGCGCTCGCCGATGATGCCGATCGCGCGGGCCCGGAAGACCGGGTCCTCGTTGGCGAGGTACTTCTCCTGCATGGCCTTGACGGACTGGGCCTCGATGCGGGCCTGGGCCGGGTCGTAGACGCCGCACGGCAGGTCGCAGTGGGCGGACACGACGGTGTCCGGGGTGAGGAAGCGGGGCAGGCGCATGCTTCGTCCTTCCGTTCGTGGTGGGGTCGAGCTCTGGAGCGACCCTAGACCTGGGTTACCTGCCCCCGCTGATCGAGGAGGAACGCTGCGCACCGTTCTGGTCGAGGGGCCGTCGATGCTGCCGACCCTGCGACCCGGCGACTGCCTGGTCGTACGACCGGGTGCGCGAGTGCGGGCCGGCGACCTCGTGGTCGCGCGGCCATGGACCCGGCCCGAGCTGCTCGTCGTGAAGCGCGCGGTCGAGCCGGTCGTCGGCGGCTGGCTGGTGGCCAGCGACAACCCGGCCGTCGCCGGCCAGGGCTGGACCGGCGGCGAGGCCGACGTGCTCGCGCGCGTGGTGCTGCGCTACTGGCCGGTGTCGCGCTTCGGCCCGCCGCGCAGGCTCGCGTAGAAGGCCTGGCACTGCGCGTAGTCCGGCAGCAGCCCGGACTCCTGTGCCTCGGCGAGAGTCGGTGCGGCGGCGTCTTTCTCGCTCAACAGCGACTCCACGTCCCTCGGAAGCGGGAGATCCAGCGCCGGGTCCAGCGGATGCACGCCGTGCTCGCGCCCCGGCGCGTACGGCTCGCTGCACAGGTACGTGACGTTGGCGTCGTCGGTGAGCGCGAGGAAGGCGTGGCCCAGCCCCGCGGACAGGTAGACGCCGCGCCGGTCCTGGTCGTCGAGCCGCACGGCGTCGCTGACGCCGAAGGTCGGCGAGCCGGCTCGGATGTCGACGATGACGTCGAGGACGGCGCCGCGGGTGCAGTAGACGTACTTCGCCTGGCCGGGCGGGACGTCGGCGAAGTGCACGCCGCGCAGGGTGCCGCGGCTGGAGACGCTGTGGTTGGCCTGCTTCACCGTCAGCGGGTGGCCGACGGCCTCCTCGAGCACGCCCGCCTTGAACCACTCGAGGAACACCCCGCGGGGGTCCGGGAACTGCCGGGGGGTGAACGACCACGCACCCGGCACCTTCAGCTCGTCGACCTGCACGCCACGAACCCTAGGGCCCGGCCTGGGGTGCGGGAGGCGTCGGCGCCGCGACCTGCAAGACTGGACCCCGTCTCGCACGGGTGACCCCCGTCCGACCCGCCTCTGCCCGACCCACCGGTCGCGCCCGCACGGGTCGCACGTCCGTCCCCGACCGAGGAGCACCTCGATGACTGCCCAGCTGGAGGGTCTGCCCGTGTCCGCGCCAGCCCCACGACCCACCTACGACGCCGCCGCCCGCGACGCCGATCCCGCCTTCCAGCTGCACCGCGGCGGGAAGGTCGAGGTCGTCTCCACCGTCCCCGTCGAGACCCGCGAAGACCTCTCGCTGGCCTACACGCCCGGCGTCGCGCGCATCTGCACCGCCATCGCCGAGGAGCCGGCGCTCGCCTACGACTACACGTGGAAGTCGCACACCGTCGCCGTCGTCACCGACGGCACGGCGGTGCTGGGGCTGGGCAACATCGGGCCGGCGGCCGCGCTGCCGGTGATGGAGGGCAAGGCCCTGCTGTTCAAGCACTTCGGCGGCATCAACGCCGTGCCGATCTGCCTCGACGTCACCGACCTCGACGAGCTGGTCGAGACGATCGTGCGGCTGGCCCCGGCGTTCGGCGGCATCAATCTCGAGGACATCAGCGCGCCGCGCTGCTTCGAGGTCGAGCGCCGGGTGCAGGACCGGCTCGACATCCCGGTCTTCCACGACGACCAGCACGGCACGGCGATCGTGGTGCTCGCTGCGCTGCGCAACGCGGCCAAGCTGACGGGCCGCTCGCTGGCCGACCTGAGGGTCGTCGTGTCCGGCGCCGGCGCGGCCGGCATCGCGGTCTCGAAGATGATCCTCGAGGCCGGCATCGGCGAGCTCGCGATCGCCGACAGCCGCGGCATCGTGCACGCCGGGCGGGACGACCTCAACGA
>JAJAYV010000459.1 GCA_026786045.1 Frankiaceae bacterium
CGGTGCGTCCTGCGCGGCGGGCGCGGTCGCGCCGTCCTGCTGCAGGTCGGTGGTGTCGGTCAAGGAGGTCCCTCCCGGTGGGCCGCCCGGCCGCGGAAGTACGGCGGGGCAGGTGTGCGTCCGACCGACGGGCGGCCGGGGCCCCGCCGTCGTCGGCGGGGACGTTTGGGGCGTCGTCCCGTGGCTGTTGTCTCGACCGTGCGACCGGCTCACCTGAGCCCGGAGCGCGACGTCGCGGCGGACCACGAGGGCGCGGTGGGGGCGAGGGCAGGAACGGCGACGAGGAGTCGCGCTGCCCGCGGTGAGCACGGCCCCGTCTGGGGCGACTGTGCGCGGTCAGACTAGCCAGGCGTGCACCCGATCACAACAAAGGCGGTTTCCGGCGTGTTCCTCACCTCGCGACGACGTGCGCCCCACGGGCCTCGACGTCGAGCGGCAGCACCGTCCAGCCGGCCCGCTCGCCGACGAGCTCCGCTCGGCAGGACCGCGTGACGAGCGCGAGCACGGTCGGGCCGGCGCCGCTCACGACGGCCGGCACGCCGTCGGCCCGCAGGGCGGCGACGAGCGCGGCCGTGTCGGGCATGGCCGGCGCGCGGTAGCCCTGGTGCAGCCGGTCCTCGGTCGCCGCGAGCAGTAGCGACAGGTCAGTCATGAGAGCGAGCGGCAGCAGCGCCGCACGCGAGGCGTTCAGGACGGCGTCGGCGTACGGGACGGTGGGCGGGAGCAGGCCGCGGACCGCCTTGGTGGACGAGCGAGTAGCGGGCACGAACGCGACCGGCGCCAGATCAGGGTGGGCGTCGACGCGCACCACGCGCGGCCGGCCGTCCTCGGTCCAGGCGAAGGTCGCTCCCCCGCGCAGGCAGGCGGCGACGTTGTCGGGGTGGCCCTCGAGCTCGTCGGCGAGGTCGAGCCGCGCCTGGTCGTCGAGATCGGCGTCGCGCACGAGCGCGCAGGCCGCCACGACGGCGCTGACGATCGCCGCCGACGACGAGCCCAGCCCGCGGGCGTGCGGGATGCGGTTGGTGCAGCGCACGCTCAGACCGGCGGGCTGGCCGCCGAGCCGGTCGAAGGTCGCGCGCAGCGCCTTGACGACGAGGTGCCGCTCGCCGCGGGCGACCTCGGCGGCGCCCTCACCGGTGACCTGGACGTCCAGGCTCGAGCCGGTCACCTCGACGAGGACGTCGTCGTGCAGGCCGAGCGCGAGACCCGCGCTGTCGAACCCCGGTCCGAGGTTGGCGCTGGTCGCCGGCACCCGTACGTGCACCGGCGCCTCGAGGAAATCGGACACGCTCAGGCGAGACCCAGCGCGGCGGCCGCCGCCTCGGCGCTGTTGGCGACCGTGACCGGCTTGGGCGCACCGGCGATGGCCCAGTCGGGGTCCTTGAGGCCGTTGCCGGTGACCGTGCAGACCACGCGGGATCCGGCGGGGACGAGCCCGGCCTCGTGGGCCTGCAGCAGGCCGGCGACGCTCGCCGCCGAGGCCGGCTCGACGAACACGCCCTCGCGGTGCGCGAGCATCCGGTAGGCGGACAGGATCTGGCGGTCGGTGACCGCCTGGATGTCGCCGCCCGACTGGTCGCGCGCGTCGAGCGCCTGCTGCCAGGAAGCCGGGTTGCCGATGCGGATCGCCGTCGCGATCGTCTGCGGCGCAGGCACTCTCACCCCGGAGACGATCGGCGCAGCACCCGCGGCCTGAAACCCGAGCATGCGCGGGCGGTGCGTCGTGACGCCGTCCGCGGCGTACTCGACGTAGCCCTTCCAGTAGGCGGTGATGTTGCCGGCGTTGCCGACCGGCAGGCAGTGGATGTCGGGGGCGTCACCGAGCGCGTCACACACCTCGAAAGCCGCGGTCTTCTGCCCCTCGATGCGGTCGGGGTTGACGGAGTTCACCAGCGTCGTCGGGTAGTCCTGCGACAGAACACGGCACAGGTCGAGGCAGTCGTCGAAGTTGCCCTGCACCTGCAGCAGCTTCGCGCCGTGCACGAGCGCCTGCGCCAGCTTGCCGAGCGCGATCTTGCCCTCGGGCACGAGCACCGCACAGGTGAGCCCGCCCTTGGCTGCGTAGGCCGCGGCGGACGCGCTGGTGTTGCCGGTCGAGGCGCAGATGACGGCCTTCGAACCGGACTCCACGGCCTTGCTGATCGCCATCGTCATGCCCCGGTCCTTGAAGGACCCGGTGGGGTTGGCACCCTCGACCTTGAGCCAGACCTGCGCGCCGACGAGCTCGGAGAGCACGCACGCGTAAACCAGCGGGGTGCCGCCCTCGAGCAGCGTCACCACCGGCGTGTCACCCGTGACGGGCAGGCGGTCGCGGTACTGCTCGATGAGCCCCGACCAGCCGGCCCAGGTGCCCCTCGCTGCTGCCACGGTCATGCCTGGCCCTCCACCCTCATCACGGACGCGACGGCGCGGACGCTGTCGAGCCCTCGGAGCTGCTCCACCACACCCTGCAGCGCAGCGTCGGTCGCGGTGTGCGTCACCACGACCAGGCTGGCGTCGTCGCCGTGACCCTCCTGGCGCACGGTCCGGATCGACACGTCGTGCTCGGCGAAGGCGTTGGCGACCGCAGCGAGAACGCCTGCCTTGTCGGCGACGTCGAGGCTGATGTGGTACCTCGTGACGGCCTCGCCCATCGGCCGCACCCGCAGGGCTGCATAGGACGACGCGCCGGTGCCGGTCGCCCCGGACAGCCGGTTGCGCGCGACGGCGACGAGGTCGCCGAGGACCGCGGACGCGGTGGGCGAGCCGCCGGCACCGGGGCCGTAGAACATCAGCCGGCCAGCGCTGGCCGCCTCGACGAACACCGCGTTGTAGGCCTCGCGGACGCTGGCCAATGGGTGGGTCAGCGGGATCATCGCCGGGTGCACGCGCACACTCACCGCGTCGCCGTCCTTCTCCGCGATGCAGAGCAGCTTGACGACGCAGCCCATTGCCTTGGCGCTGGCGACGTCGGCAGAGGTCACCTCGGTGATGCCCTCTCTGTGGACGTCGGCAGCGACGACCCTGGTGTGGAAGGCGAGCCCGGCGAGGATCGCGGCCTTGGCGGCGGCGTCGAAGCCCTCGACGTCGGCGGTCGGGTCGGCCTCGGCGTAACCGAGCGCGGTCGCCTCGTCGAGCGCGTCGGCGAAGCCCGAGCCCTGCTCGTCCATGCGGGTGAGGATGAAGTTCGTCGTGCCGTTGACGATGCCGGTGACGCGGGTGATCTGGTCGCCGGCGAGCGACTCGCGCAGCGGCCGCAGCAGCGGGATCGCACCGGCGACGCTCGCCTCGTAGTAGAGGTCGGCGCCGCCCTTCACGGCGGCGGCGTGCAGCGTCGCGCCGTCCTCGGCCAGCAGCGCCTTGTTGGCGGTGACCACGCTCTTGCCCGCACGCAGCGCGGACAGGATGAGGGTGCGGGCGGGCTCGATGCCGCCGATGACCTCGACGACGAGGTCGACGTCGTCGCGGGCCACGAGCGCGGCCGCGTCGGTGGTGAACAGGTCATCGGCGACTGGCAGGTCGCGCGCGCGGCCGATCCTGCGCACGGCGATGCCGGCCAGCTCGAGCGGCTCGCCGACGCGGGCGGCCAGGTCGTCACCGGAGCTGTCGAGCAGGCGGACGACCTCGGCACCGACGGTGCCGCAGCCGAGCAGGGCGATGCGCATCTCAGATCACCTTCACGGGGTCGTGCTGGCTGGTGGTGCAGCACGTGCAGGTGCGCCCCGCGGCGGCACGCGCCCGCGCCTGCGCGGCTCGGGCGCGCCCGGCTCCGAGCGACAGCAGCGCCAGCACGACGACGGCGTACGCCGCGGCGGCCCACGGGCCGGCCAGGGCGGCGACGACCAGGCCGACGACCACGAGCACGCCGAGCAGGGCGGCGAGGAACAGGACCTGCGGGCGGCGGGTCACTCGACGTCCAGGCGCAGCAGGTCGTCCTCGGTCTCGCGCCGCACGAGCAGGCGCGCGGCGCCGCCCTGCACGGCGACGACCGGCGGGCGGGCGACGTGGTTGTAGTTGCTCGCCATCGACCGGTGGTAGGCGCCGGAGGCCGGCACCGCCACCAGGTCGCCGGGCGCGAGGTCGCCGGGCAGGGGGACGTCGTGGACGACGATGTCGCCGCTCTCGCAGTGCTTCCCGCACAGCGTGACGTTGGCCGGCTCAGCCGACGACGACCGCGACGCGAGCACCGCTGTGTAGCGCGCGTCGTAGAGCGCGGTGCGGATGTTGTCGCTCATGCCGCCGTCGACGCTGACGTAGGTGCGCAGCCCGGGCAGCTCCTTGACGGTGCCGACCTCGTAGAGCGTGACGGTCGTCGGACCCGAGATCGCCCGGCCGGGCTCGACGGCCAGCCGCGGGACCGGCAGCCCGGTGGCCGAGCACTCCTTCTCGACCATGCGGCGCAGGCCCTCGGCGTACTCAAAGACGTCCATCGGGTCGTCGGCCGCGGTGTAGGCGATGCCTTGGCCGCCGCCCAGGTCGAGCTCGGGCAGGACGACGCCGTGCTCGTCGCGGATCGCCGCGAGCAGGCCGACCATGCGGTGCGCGGCGAGCTTGAAGCCGTGCACGTCGAAGATGTGCGAGCCGATGTGGCAGTGCAGGCCGACAAGCTCGAGAGCGGGCAGCGCGAGGACCCGGCGGACCGACTCGGCCGCCGCGCCGCTGGCCAGCGAGAAACCGAACTTCTGGTCCTCCTGGCCGGTCTGGACGTACTCGTGGGTGTGCGCCTCGACGCCGGGCGTCACGCGGACGTAGACCCGCTGGCGCACCCCGGCGCGCTCCGCGACGGCAGCCAGCCGGGCCAGCTCGTCGAAGGAGTCGACGACGACCCGGCCAACGCCGACCTCGACGGCGCGCTCGAGCTCGCCCAGGCTCTTGTTGTTGCCGTGGAACAGGAGCCGCTCGACGGGGAAGCCGGCGCGCAGCGCGACGGCGAGCTCGCCGCCGGTGCAGACGTCGAGCGACAGCCCCTCCTCGGCGACCCAGCGGGCGACGGCGGTGCACAGGAACGCCTTGCCGGCGTAGTAGACGTCGCCGCCGGTGAAGGCCGCGCCCCACTCGCGCAGCCGGCCGCGGAAGTCGTCCTCGTCGAGAACGTAAGCGGGGGTGCCGAACTCGGTGGCGAGGTCGCGCACGTCGACCCCGCCCAGCTCGAGCACGCCCCGGTCGGAGCGCACCGCACTCCGCGGCCAGACGGCGGGCTCGAGGTCCGAGACGGGCTGCACGACGGTCACATGCGCTCCGGGGCGTTTACGCCGAGCAGGCGCAGGCCGTTCTCGAGCACGGTGCGCGTCGCGCGCCACAGCAGCAGCCGCGGGGCGGTCGTCGGCGCGACCTCCTCGTCGCCCTTGGGCAGCACCTGGCAGTCGTCCCAGAAGCGCTGCGCGGACTTCGCGACCTTCTCCTCGAGGTAGCGCGCGACGCGGTGCGGCTCGCGCAGCTCGGCGGCGGTCGCCACGACCGCGGGGAACTCCGCGAGGGCGAGCAGCAGCTCGTTCTCGCGCGGGTGGGCCAGCAGCGACAGGTCGACCGACGCCGGGTCGGGCTCGGCGATGCCCATGTCGGCCGCGTTGCGCAGCACCGACGCGGCGCGGGTCGCGGCGTACTGCACGTAGAAGACGGGGTTGTCGCTGCTCTGCCGGGTGGCCTGCTCGATGTCGAGGTCCAGAGTGCTGTCGACGCTGGAGCGCGCGAGCAAGTAGCGCGCGGCGTCGACGCCGACCAGCGACACGAGGTCGTCGAGCGAGGTGTACTGACCGAGCCGCTTGCTCTGCCGCAGGACCTGGCCGTCCTTGACGACGTTGACCAGCTGGCCGATGCGCACGTCGATGGTCGTCGCCGGGTCGTCGCCGGCGCAGGCGGCGATCGCCTTGAGCCGCCCGACGTAGCCGTGGTGGTCGGCGCCGAGCATGTAGAGGCAATGGTCGAAGCCGCGCCCGCGCTTGTCGAGGTAGTAGGCGGCGTCGGACAGGAAGTAGGTGGACGCGCCGTCGCTCTTGACGAGCACGCGGTCCTTGTCGTCACCGAAGTCGCTGGTGCGCAGCCAGACCGCGCCGTCCTGGTCGTAGACGTGGCCCTGCGCGCGTAGCGTCTTCAGCGCCTGCTCGCGCGCGCCCGACAGCTCGAGCGACTGCTCGCTGAACCACACCTCGAACTCGACGCCGAACGACGACAGCGACGCGCGGATCTCGTCGATGACCAGCGGCAGGCCGCGCTCGCGGAAGACGGCCAGCGCCTGCTCCTCCGGCAGCTCGGACACATCCGGGCGCTCGGCGACGATGCGCGCGGCGTAGTCGGCGACGTAGTCGCCCTGGTAGCCACCCTCGGGGAGCTTGCGGCCGGTCGCCCGCGCCAGCATGGAGGCGGCGAACAGGTCGAACTGGTTGCCGGCGTCGTTGACGTAGTACTCGCGCGCCACCTCGGCGCCGCTGGCCTCGAGCAGCCGGCCGAGGGCGTCGCCGACGGCCGCCCACCGCACGCCCCCGATGTGGATCGGCCCGGTCGGGTTCGCCGACACGAACTCGAGGTTGACCCGCTGACCGGCTGCGCTGTCGTTGGTGCCGTACGCCTCTCCCGCAGCGAGGACCTGGACCGCGACGGCGCCGAGGGAGGCCTGGGCCAGCCGCAGGTTGAGGAAGCCGGGCCCGGCGACCTCCACGGCGTCGATGCCGTCGACCTCGCGCAGCCGCGCGGCGAGCAGCTCGGCCACCTCGCGCGGCGGGCGGCCGGCAGGCTTGGCGAGCTGAAGAGCGATGCTCGTGGCGTAGTCGCCGTGCTCCTTCACGCGCGGGCGCTCGACCGCGACCTCTGCGGGCGGCGCGACGGCCAGCTCACCGGCGTCGACGGCGGCGACGACGGCGGCGCGCACGGCGGCACCGAGCTCGGAGGGAGTCACCGTCCCAGGGTAGTGGGCGCTCCCCGCCTAGACTCGGCAGTCGTCGGCAGCAGGGAACGCCCGCGCGCGCCTGCTCGTCCGCACCGTGCGGGCCGCACGTGGTCCCGCCCCACCGCACAGAGACCGAGGACGCCTCCGCATGGCTCGCCAGACTCCCCCCACCTCCCGCCGGGCCGCTCCGACGAAGGTGTCCAAGCCCTTCCCGTGGGGCACCGTGCTCGGCTCGGTGGTGCTGGCCGCGCTCCTCGTCGGCGTCGTCGGCTACGCCTTCGCCAACCAGGGCGAGGGCGTGCGCGACCTGGTGCGCAACCCCGACGCGGCCATCGAGGGCGTGCAGGTCGCGAACAGCGAGGACCTCGCCCGCGACCATGTCGCGGGGGCGGTCGACTACCCGTCCGTCCCGCCGAACGGCGGCGCGCACAACTCCGTCCCGCAGTCGTGCGCGGTCTACGACGAGCCGATCCCGGCCGAGCACGCCGTGCACTCGCTGGAGCACGGCGCCGTCTGGATCACCTACAACGACGAGCTCGCCGAGGACCAGGTCGAGGTGCTGGCCGGCAAGGTCGAGGGCGACCCGTACGGCCTGATGAGCCCGGTGCCGGACCAGGAGAGCCCGATCGTCCTGACCGCGTGGGGCCGCACGCTCGATCTCGACAGCGCCTCCGACAGCCGCATCGACGACTTCATCGAGGCCTACGCCAGCGGACCGCAGACGCCCGAGCGCGGCGCGGCCTGCATCGGCAACACCACCACCGGCGAGCTGGCGGCGGCTCCCGTCGCCCCGGCGCCGGACGCCTCCGCGGCGCCTGTCGACCCGTCGGCTGCTCCCCAGGTCTCCGCGGTTCCGAGCCCGGCCGCGAGCTAGGCTGGGGGGAGCCCGGCCAGCCGCCGGACGACCTCGATGAGCTCGTCCGGGTCGAACGGCTTGGTGAGGTAGGCGTCGACGCCGATCCGGCTGCCGCGCTCGAGGTCGGCCTCCTGGGCCCGCGCCGAGAGCAGCACGACCTTGATGCCCGCGGTGTCGGGGTCGGCGCGCAGCCGGCTCGCGGCCTCCCAGCCGTCGAGCCGCGGCATCATGATGTCGAGCGTCACGACGTCCGGGCGGACGGACTTGACCTTGTCCAGGCAGTCCTGGCCGTCGACGGCCGTGGCGACGTCGAAGCCCTCTAGCTCGAGGTTCACCGTGATCAGCTGGCGGATCACGTCGTCGTCGTCCACCACGAGGACGCGACCCAGGCTGCTGCTCGACATGTGGCGGGACGCTACACAGGCGCGGTCGGCCGCACCGGAGCCACCAGGGTGACGGCCACCGACTGGTAGCGTCCGGACCGCCCCGAGCCCCCGTAGCTCAGGGGATAGAGCGGCGCCCTCCGGAGGCGTAGGCGCAGGTTCGAATCCTGCCGGGGGCAC
>JAJAYV010000460.1 GCA_026786045.1 Frankiaceae bacterium
CGCGGCCGGTGTCGCGTTCACCTTCGCCGACCCGCGCATCAGCGAGTCCAGCGGACTGGCCAGCAGCAGCGCCCCGGGCATCGTCTTCACCCACAACGACTCCGGTGACGAGGCACGGTTCTTCGCGGTTGGCGACGACGGCCGGACCCGCACGACGTACGACCTGCCGGACGTGCGGGCCCGCGACTGGGAAGACATGGCGCGTGGGCCGGACGAGCAGGGCCGCAGCAGCCTGTGGCTGGGCGACATCGGCGACAACAACGCGCTGCGTGACCAGGGGATCCTTGTGCACCGGGTCGCCGAGCCGGAG
Source organism: Frankiaceae bacterium (assembly GCA_026786045.1). Lineage (GTDB taxonomy): Bacteria > Actinomycetota > Actinomycetes > Mycobacteriales > SCTD01 > SCTD01. Next base: position 311 of record JAJAYV010000460.1, read on the forward strand.
CCGACCGAGCGCGAGCAGGTGACGACCGAGCCGCCCACCAGCTTCCGGCTGCGCTACCCCGACGGCCCCGGCGACGCCGAGGGGCTGATGGTCCACCCGACGACCGGGCGGCTCTACGTCGTCAGCAAGCCGCTGGCCGGAGCGGCTCGGGTCTACGCCGCGCCCCAGCCGCTGGACCCCGACGGCCCGAACCTGCTCGAGCAGGTCGCCTCGGTGACCTTCTCCACGACGGGCACCCCGGGCGGGCCGGGGATCGGCAGCTTCGCGCAGGTGCTGGTCACCGCCGCCGACATCGCCCCCGACGGCTCGCGGATCGCGCTGCGCACCTACACCGACCTTTACGAGTGGCCGCTGGAGGGCGAGGACGTCGGCGCCGCGCTCGCGGGTGAACCAGTCGTCACGCCGCTGCCGGAGACCCGTCAGGGGGAGGGGCTGACCTACACCGCCGACAGCGCGGCGGTGCTCGTCAGCACCGAGGGTGAGGGGACGCCGGTGCACCGCGTCCCGAGCGGCCGGGTCGAGCGGCCGGCGGAGCCGTCGGCCGAGCCGTCGCGGGTCGACCGGGTCGCCGACCCGCCGTCCCGGTGGCCGCTCGTCATCGGCGGGGGCGCCCTGCTGGCGGTCCTGCTCGTCGTCCGCGGGACCGTCCGACGGCGCCGCTACCGAAGTCGGTAGGGTCCGCCTCCCCATACGGACGGAGGTCCTCATGACGAAGTACGTGTACGACTTCGCCGAGGGCGGCAAGGACATGAAGGACCTGCTCGGCGGCAAGGGCGCGAACCTCGCCGAGATGACCGTCCTGGGGCTCCCAGTGCCGCCGGGCTTCGTCATCACGACCGAGGCCTGCACCACCTACCTGCGGACCGGGCAGGAGCCGCCGGAGCTGGCTGACGAGGTGGCGGACCACCTCGCCGCGCTCGAGCAGGCCATGGGCAAGACACTCGGCGACGCGCACGACCCGCTGCTGGTCAGCGTGCGCTCCGGCGGCAAGTTCTCGATGCCGGGGATGATGGACACCGTCCTCAACATCGGGCTCAACGACACCAGCGTCACGGGCCTGGCCGAGCAGTCGGGCAACGAGCGCTTCGCCTGGGACTCCTACCGCCGGCTGGTCCAGATGTTCGGCAAGACCGTGCTCGACGTCGACGGCGAGCTGTTCGAGCGCGAGCTCGACGCCGCCAAGCGGGCCAAGGGCACGCGCTCCGACCTCGACCTCGACGCGGCCGACCTGCAGGCGCTGGTGCGGCGCTTCCAGGAGATCGTGCAGGAGCAGACCGGAGAGCCCTTCCCGCAGGCCCCACGGGTGCAGATGGACCTCGCGGTGCTCGCGGTCTTCGACAGCTGGAACACCGACCGCGCCAAGCTCTACCGCCGCCAGGAGCGGATCCCGGGCGACCTCGGCACCGCCGTCAACATCTGCGCCATGGTCTTCGGCAACCTCGACATGGACTCCGGCACCGGGGTCGCGTTCACCCGCGACCCGGGCAGCGGTCATCGCGGCCTGTACGGCGACTACCTGCAGAACGCCCAGGGCGAGGACGTCGTCGCCGGCGTCCGCAACACCGTCGGGCTGCACGAGCTCGAGGCGCTCGACAAGGCGTCCTACGATGAGTTGCTGAGCATCATGGAGCGGCTCGAGAACCACTACCGCGACCTGTGCGACATCGAGTTCACCGTGGAGCGGGGCAAGCTCTGGATGCTCCAGACCCGCGTCGGCAAGCGCACCGCGGCCGCGGCGTTCCGCATCGCGACGCAGCTCGTCGACGAGGGCCTGCTCTCGATGGACGAGGCGCTCGAGCGGGTGACGGGGGCCCAGCTCGCGCAGCTGATGTTCCCGCGGTTCGGCTCGACCGACGAGGCCTCGCTGCTGACCACCGGCATGGGTGCGAGCCCCGGCGCGGCCGTCGGCAAGGCGGTCTTCGACAGCGCGACCGCGGTGCGCGAGGCGGCGCGCGGCGAGTCCGTCGTGCTGGTCCGGCGCGAGACCAACCCCGACGACCTGTCGGGCATGATCGCCGCACGCGGCATCCTGACCAGCCGCGGCGGCAAGACCAGCCACGCGGCGGTCGTCGCGCGCGGCATGGGCAAGACGTGCGTCTGCGGCGCCGAGGATCTCGAGGTCGACGCAAACGAGAAAACTGCAACTGTCGGAGATCTCGTTGTCCGTGAGGGTGACCTGCTCAGCATCGACGGCACCACGGGCGCGGTCTACCTCGGCGAGGTGTCGGTGACGCCGAGCCCCGTCGTGCAGTACTTCGAGGGCGAGCTGCGCCAAGAGGACGGCGACGACCTCGTGCAGTCCGTGCACCGCCTGGTCACCCACGCCGACGCGACCCGTCGGCTCGGTGTGCTCACCAACGCCGACAACGCCGAGGACGCCGAGCGCGCCCGCCGCTTCGGCGCCGAGGGCATCGGGCTGTGCCGGACCGAGCACATGTTCCTCGGCGAGCGGCGCCAGCTGGTCGAGGACCTCGTCCTTGCCGAGTCCGCCGAGGAGCAGGAGGCCGCGTTGGCCGCCATGCTGCCGCTGCAGCGCGGGGACTTCGTGGAGATCCTGCGCGCGATGGACGGGCTGCCCGTCACGGTGCGCCTTCTCGACCCGCCGCTGCACGAGTTCCTGCCCGACCTGCTCGAGCTGCAGGTCGAGCAGGCCGTCGCCGAGGCCACCGGCGGGACCATGGACGACAAGCGCCAGCGGCTGCTCGAGCACGTCCGCCGGCTGCACGAGGAGAACCCGATGATCGGCCTGCGCGGGGTGCGCCTCGGGCTGGTCATCCAGGGGCTGTTCGCCGTGCAGGTGCGCGCGATCTGCGAGGCCGCGGCGCAGCTCGCCGGTGAGGGCCTGGACCCGCGGCCGGAGGTCATGGTGCCGCTGGTGTCGGCGGTACAAGAGCTCGAGATCGTCCGAGAGGAGGCCGAGCAGGTCGTCCGGGAGGTGGCGGAGGCGACCGGCCGGAGCGTGCCGGTGCTCATCGGCACGATGATCGAGGTGCCCCGCGCGGCGCTCACCGCCGGGTCGATCGCCGCGTCCGCCGACTTCTTCTCCTTCGGCACCAACGACCTCACCCAGATGGGCTACGGCTTCAGCCGTGACGACGTGGAGGGGGCGTTCTTCAGCCGCTACCTCGACCTCGGCATCTTCGGAGTCAGCCCGTTCGAGTCGATCGACCCGGACGGGATCGGCCGGCTCGTCCGGACCGCCGTCGACGAGGGCCGCGCCGCCAAGCCCGAGCTCCGCATCGGCGTCTGCGGCGAGCACGGCGGCGACCCGGAGAGCATCCACTTCTTCGCCGACGCGGGGCTGGACTACGTGTCCTGCTCGCCGTTCCGCGTCCCGGTCGCCCGGCTCGAGGCCGGCCGCGCCGCGCTCGGGGACACGAGCAGCGACAGTCGATAGGTGCTGTTCGCCTTCCGCTGGATGCGTCGCCTGGTCTCCCTCGTCGTGGTCGCCGTCCTGCTCGTGCTGGGCGGGACCGCGGCCGGGGTGTGGTGGACCGCGCGCCAGGACGATCGGCCGGTCAGCGACGCGATCGTGGTGCTCGGCGCAGCGCAGTTCGACGGCCGGCCCAGCTCGGTCTTCAAGGCCCGGCTGCAGCACGCCCGCGCGCTGTACGAGGACGGCGTCGCGCCGCGGGTCATCACCGTCGGCGGCAGCCGCGAGGGCGACCGAACCACCGAGGCCGAGGCCGGGGCGGCGTTCCTCGAGGAGCGCGGCGTCGACACGGTGGCCGTCGCCGAGGGGCGCAACACGCTGCAGAGCGTCGAGGCGGTCGAACAGCTGATGCAGCAGGAGGGCTGGGAGACGGCGGTGATCGTCACCGACCCGTGGCACTCGCTGCGCAGCGTCCGGATGGCGCGCGACGTGGGCATCGACGCGCAGACCTCGCCGACGCGTGCCGGGCCGTCGGTACGCACGCGTGGCACCCAGGCCCGCTACATCGCCCGCGAGACCCTCGCGCTGCTCTACTACGAGATCCTCGGCCGCAGCGGCGAGTCCGGCCCCAGCGCGGTCTAGCCGCCCGGTAAGTCGCCCCCGGCAGGCGGGCCGCGGGTCACCGCAGGGCTCCAGCCCGGCGCGTCGCGCCAGCCCCCGGGTCCGGCCCCGCGGGCCCGACGGTCCATCCGGTGATCCACGTGGAGTTGCAGGTGGATCCAGGGCCGACATCCACCTGCAACCTCACGTAAATCACCCGAGGCTGAGGGCTGAGGGCTGAGGGCTGAGGATGAGGCCGGGTCACGCGAGCTCGGCGCGCAGCCCCGGCAGGAGGTCCTCGGCGATCCGGCGCACGACGTGGGGCCCGGCCTCGCCGTGCCCGACCCGCTCCTCCGCCGGGTGGTCCGGGTGCATGAGGACCACGTCGGTGAAGCCGATCTCGGCGTAGCGCAGCACCGCCTCCCGGAACGCCGCGGGGGAGGCCAGCGCCGGCCACTGCCGCGAGCCGATCAGCACCGAGCGGCGGATCGTCGCCGGGTCGCGGCCCACCGCGACGGCCGCCTCGTCGAGCAGGCGCATCCTCGACGCGGCCAGCGCGAGCACCTGGTCGGGCGGCAGGTCCTGGGTGGTGAGGGTGTTCCACACGTCGGCGAAGCGGCCGGCCAGCCGCAGCGTGCGCGGCCCGTGCGCGGCCAGCACGAGCGGCACCCGCGGCTCCTGCACGCAGCCGGGAGCGACCGTCATGCCCTCGCCCGAGACGAGCGAGCCGGCGTACGACGTCCCGCCGCGCAGCACCACGTCGAGCAGCTCGACCGTCTGCTCGAAGCGCTCGGCCAGCTCGCCGGCGGTCGGCTGCGCGATGCCCAGCGCCGCCGAGTCGAGCAGCGACCCGCCGGCCCCGATGCCGAGGTCGAACCGGCCGCCCGAGACCTGGTCGACGGTCATCGCCGACTTGGCCAGCAGCAGCGGGGAGCGCAGCACCGGAGCGGCCACGAGCGTCCCGAGCCGAATGCGGGAGGTCAGCGCAGCCGCGGCGGCCAGGGTCGTGAAGCCCTCGTGCAGCGGATCGGTCGGCTCCTGGGTGCGGTGCACCAGGTGGTCCCACACCCACACGCCGTCGTAGCCCAGCGCCTCCACCTCGAGCACCCGCGCGATCCAGGTGCGCCACGGCAGGTTCTGGACGACGACGACGTCGACCCGCAGGGCGGTCATCCGCGGCCGTGCAGCAGCTTCACGACCTTCACCAGCTGACCGGTCACCTTCTCGGGACGGTCGAAGGAGGTCAGCGCCACCGGCAGAGCGAAGCGCTGGCGGGTGATCGCCTTGGCGCGGGTGAACTCGCGCAGGCCGTCGTCGCCGTGGATGCGGCCGAAGCCAGACTCGCCGACCCCGCCGAAGGGCAGGCCCGGCACGCTCGCGAAGGTGATGACGCCGTTGACGCTGGTCATCCCGCTGCGCACCCGGCGGGCGATCTCGACGCCCTTCTTCGACGACTTCGCGAAGACGGCGCCGGCCAGGCCGTAGCTCGTGGCGTTGGTGCGGCGCAGCGCCTCCTCGACGTCCGGGACGCGGGTCACCGTGACCGTCGGGCCGAAGGTCTCCTCGGTCACGGCGGTGCTGTCCTCGGGAACGTCCACCAGCACGGTCGGCGCGACGAACGCCCCGTCGACGGTGCCGCCGGTCAGCGCCCGGCCGCCCTTGGCCAGGGCGTCGGCGATGTGCCGCTGGATGATCCCGACCTGCGACGGCATCGTGATGGGGCCGTACGACGCGCCCTCCTCCGAGCCCGGGTGCAGCTTCGCCGCCCGGCTGGTGATCTCGCTGACGAAGGCGTCGTACGACCCCTCGGTCACGTAGACGCGCTCGATGCCGATGCAGGTCTGCCCGGCGTTGCTCATCGCCCCCCACAGCGCAGCGTCGGCGGCCGCGCTGAGGTCGGCGCCGTCGTCGACGATCATCGAGTCCTTGCCGCCGCACTCCATGAGCACCGGCACCAGGCCCTCGGCGCAGGCGGCCATGACCTTGCGGCCGGGCGCGGCCGAGCCGGTGAAGGCGATCTTGTCGACGCCGGCGCGGCACAGCGCGGCGCCGGTCGGGCCGAAGCCGGTGACGAGCTGGAGCACCTCGGCCAGGTCGGGGTTGGCCTTCTTCCACGCCTCGACGAGCCACGCGCCGACGGCGGGCGTGTGCTCGCTGGGCTTGAAGACGACGGCGTTGCCGGCGGCCAGCGCGTAGGCCAGCGAGCCCATGGGGGTGAACACCGGGTAGTTCCACGGGCCGATGACGCCGATGACGCCGAACGGCGGGTACTCGAGGGTCGCGGCCTGGTTGGCCGCCATCGCGCCGGGCCAGATCCGGCGCGGGCCGAGGACGCGCCGCGCGTTCTTGCCCGCCCACGCGATGTGGTCCACGGCGAGGGTGATCTCGAGGACGGCGTCGGGGAAGGGCTTGCCGTTCTCGGCGTGCACGACGTCTGCCAGCTCCGGCATCCGCCGGGCGATCTCGCCGCGCCAGGCCGACAGGCGCTCCTTGCGGCCGGCGTAGCCGAGCGCGGCCCAGTCGGCCGAGGCGGCGCGGGCCCGCACGACGGCCGCCTGCACCTGCGCGTCGGTGTGCACGGGCCAGGTGGAGTGCACCTTCCCGGTGGCGGGGTCGAGCGAGTTGAAGGTGTCGGCAGGGGCGTCCACGGCGGCAGTCATGCGCGGAGCGTAAATCGCATGACAGCCGGCGGCGCGCGCCCCTACCCTCCGGGCCGAGCAGCCGCAGGGGCTGCCGGGAGCCCAGGAGGTGCGCGATGACCGTCCTCGCCCGCTCCCGGTACGCCACGGCCTGACGCACTCCGCGGGGCCGCCTCTCTCCCAGACAAGGCCCCTGCGTTGACCCTTCCCGGTACTCCTCCGCCCTGTCCTCCCGGGACCGTCCCGGCGCGCCTGCTGCGCGTGGACCGCTCCGCCTACGACGTCCTTTCCGAGGACGGACCCCGCCGCCTGCCCGCCCTGCCGCCGCCCGTCGAGGTGACGGTGGGGGACTGGCTGGCGATCGGCGACGAGGCCGTCGTCGCCGTGCTGCCGCGCACGTCGCTTCTCGTACGCGGCGTCCCCTCCGGCCGGAGCCGCACCCAGCCGCTGGCCGCCAATGTCGACGTCGTGCTTGTCGTCGCCAGCCTGGCCGGCGCGATCCCGGTGCGCCGGGTCGAGCGGCTGCTCACGCTGGCATGGGAGAGTGGGGCGACCCCGGTCGTGGTGCTCACCAAGGCCGACCTGCACCCCGACCCCGAGGCCAGCCCGCGACCTCGCGCCGCACGCGCCGGGCGTCGCCGTCGTCGTCGTGCGCGCCGCGGACGGCGACGTCGCCGCGCTGGCGGCGTACAGCACACC
>JAJAYV010000461.1 GCA_026786045.1 Frankiaceae bacterium
CCGGTCCTGCGCCCGAGGGCCTGCGGCGGCTCGGGCAGCCGGCGCAGGATGACGGCCAGCACCCCGGCGGCCAGCGCGGGCAGCAGGAACCCCAGCCGCCACGAGACGCCGGCGGCGAGGACGCCGCCGAGGCCGATCGCGGCGGTGATGCCGATCGCCGTAGCGGCGTTGAGGTCGGTGAGCACGGCCTGCCGGCGGTCGAAGGGCACGACGTCGCCGATGTAGACCAGCGCCGACGGGACGGCCGCGGCGATGCAGGCGCCGGTGCCCGCCCGGGCCAGGACGAGCAGCTCGAGGCTGGGCGCGAACGCCGACACGGTGCCGAGCACGGCCGCCCCGGTCAGGGCTGCCCGCAGGGTCCGGACCCGGCCGAAATGGTCGCTGCACAGCCCCCACAGCGGCTGGCTGAGGCCGTAGGTGAGGAAGTAGGCCGAGGCCACGGCGGCCGTCTGGGTCAGGCCGACCCCGAAGGCCGCGGCGATGGTGAGCAGCAGCGGTCCGACGACGAACCGGTCGAAGGAGCTGGTCAGGCTGGCGGCCTGCAGCAGCCGGATCTGCGAGCGGAGGTCGCTCACTCCCAGCGGAAGAGCCGGCTGGCCGCGCCGAGTGACAGGACCGCCCAGACGACGAGCACGACGAGCGACTGCAGCGGCAGGCCGACCCCGTCGACGAGCACGTCGCGCAGGCCGGAGGACAGCGCGGCCGTGGGCAGCAGCGCGAGCACCGGCTCGGCCGCGCCGAACGCCGAGATCGGGAAGACGACCCCGCCCAGCACGAGCAGGACGAACCACAGCAGGTTCGCGGCGGCCAGGACCGTCAACCCGCGCATCGTGCCGCCGAGCAGCAGCCCGAGGCCGCTGAAGGCGGCGGTGCCCAGCACGACGAGGGCGGCGACGGCCAGGACGTTGCCGCGGGGGTCCCAGCCCAGCGCCAGGCCCACGGCCGACAGCAGCGCCACCTGGAGCAGCTCGACGGCCAGCACGGCCAGCGTCTTGGCGAGCAGCAGCACCGAGCGGGGCAGGGGAGTGGCCCCCAGCCGCTTCAGCACGCCGTACTGCCGCTCGAAGCCGACGCCGATCGCCTGGCCGGTGAAGGCGGTGGACATGACCGCCAACGCCAGCACGCCGGGGACGAAGAAGTCCGCGCGCGGGCCGTCGACCGCTATGAAGGGCACCGTGATGAGAACGACGAGCAGGCCGAGCGGGATGACCAGGCTGATCAGCACCTGCTCGCCGTTGCGCAGGACGAGCTTGAGCTCGGCGACGGTCTGCGCAGCCAGCATCCGCGGCAGCGGGGCCGCGCCGGGCCGGGGGGCGAGGGCGCCGGGCGCCCAGGCGGTCACGGGCGCAGCCCCCGCCCGGTGAGCTCGAGGAACACGTCCTCCAGGCTGCGCGACTCGATCCGCAGGTCGGCGGCCATGGCGTCGTGGGTGGCGCACCACGCGGTGACGGTCGCCAGGACCTGCGGGTCGATCGCCGCGCCGTGCGGGCCCTCGACGAGGTACTGCCCGGCCGGCGACTCCTTGGCCGCGCAGCCCGGCGGCAGCGCCGTCAGCAGCTGGTCGACGTCGAGCCCCGGCGTGGAGGCGAAGCGCAGCTGGCCGGTCGACCCTCGGCTGGTCAACTCCTGGACCGTGCCGGCGGCGACGACCCGGCCGTGGTCGACGACGACGACGTTGTCGGCCAGCCGCTCGGCCTCGTCGAGCAGGTGGGTGGTCAGCACCGTGGTGACGCCGTCCGCGCGCAGCGCCTCCACGAGCTCCCAGGTGGCATGCCGGGCCTGCGGGTCCAGACCGGCGGTGGGTTCGTCGAGGAAGACCAGCTCGGGCCGGCCCACGACGGCCAGCGCCAGCGAAAGCCGTTGCTGCTGCCCGCCGGACAACCGCCGGTAGGCGGTCCGGGCGACCTCCTGCAGGCCGAGCCGCTCGAGCAGGTCGTCGGGGTCGAGCGGGTGCGCGGCGTAGGCGGCCACGAGGTGCAGCATCTCGCCGCAGCGCAGACCCGGGTAGGCGCCGCCGGCCTGCGGCATGACGCCGATGCGGGGCCGAAGCGCCGGGTCGCGGGGCGACAGCCCCAGGACGCGCACGGTGCCCGCCTCGGGGGAGCGGAAGCCCTGACACACCTCGACCGTCGTCGTCTTCCCGGCGCCGTTGGGGCCGAGCAGGGCCAGCACCGTCCCGGGCCGCACCTGCAGCGACAGCTCGTCGACGACCCGCCGGCCGCCGTAGGACTTGACCAGCCCGACGACGTCGAGAGCGGGCGCGGTCATGGCTCAAGGGTACGGGCGCCGGGGCCGGACCGCCCTGCGCGGCGGGTGAGGCTGCCCTTCGTGGTCGGGGTCACCGCATCCCGGCCCCCGCTGCGTTCGACGCGGGGACGCATTTACGCAACAGTGGTGTTGTGAAAACCGTGGAGCAGAGCACAGCGCAGACGACGGGCACCCGCGAGCGGGTCCGCTCGCTGCTGCTGGCACTCGGACCGTCGACGACGGCCACCCTCTCCCAGCGGCTCGGTCTGGGCCCGGCGGCGGTGCGCAAGCACCTCGACGCGCTGCTCTCCGACGGCACCGTCTCGACCCGCGAGCAGTCGGTCCACGGCCTGCGGGGCCGCGGCCGGCCGGCCCGCCTCTACGCGCTCACCGACGCCGGCCACGCCGGCGGTCCCGCGTCGTACGACGACCTGGCGGTGCTCGCGCTGCGCTTCGTTGCCGAGTCCGGCGGGACCGAGGCCGTCGAGCGCTTCGCGCAGACCCGGGTCGCCGAGCTCGAGGCCCGCTACGCCGAGCAGCTGGCCGCTACTGAGCCCGCCGACCGCCCGGCCGCGCTTGCCGAGGCGCTGTCGGCCGAAGGTTACGCCGCGCCCACCTCCGAGCACGGCACGGGCGTCCAGCTCTGCCAGCACCACTGCCCCGTCCAGCACGTCGCCGCGGAGTTCCCGCAGCTGTGCGACGCCGAGACTGCGGCCCTCGGCCGGCTGCTCGACGTGCACGTCCAGAGACTGGCGACCATCGCCCACGGCGACGGCGTCTGCACCACCTTCATCCCGAGCGGGAAGGCACCACGATGACGATCACCCCAGAGCAGGCAGTCGACGCCCTCGGCCTCGGAGCGTACGAGTTCGGCTGGTCCGACCCCGACATCGCCGGCTCCACGGCCGTGCGCGGCATCAACCCCGCCGTGGTCGAGAACATCTCTGCGCTCAAGAGCGAGCCGCAGTGGATGCTCGACATGCGCCTCAAGGGCCTCAAGCTCTTCGAGAAGAAGCCCATGCCGACGTGGGGCTCGGACCTGTCGGGCATCGACTTCGACAACATCAAGTACTTCGTGCGCTCCTCGGAGAAGCAGGCCACCAGCTGGGAGGACCTGCCCGAGGACATCAAGAACACCTACGACCGGCTCGGCATCCCGGAGGCCGAGAAGCAGCGCCTGGTCGCCGGTGTCGCCGCGCAGTACGAGTCGGAGGTCGTCTACCACTCGATTCGCGAGGACCTCGCGGAGAAGGGCGTCATCTTCGTCGACACCGACACGGCGCTCAAGGAGCACGAGGCGCTGTTCCGCGAGTACTTCGGCTCGGTCATCCCGGTGGGCGACAACAAGTTCGCCGCGCTGAACACCGCCGTCTGGTCGGGCGGGTCGTTCATCTACGTGCCCAAGGGCGTGAAGGTCGACATCCCGCTGCAGGCCTACTTCCGCATCAACACCGAGAACATGGGCCAGTTCGAGCGGACCCTGATCATCGCCGACGAGGGCTCCTCGGTGCACTACGTCGAGGGCTGCACCGCGCCGATCTACTCCAGCGACTCGCTGCACTCCGCGGTCGTCGAGATCATCGTCAAGAAGGACGCGCACGTCCGCTACACGACGATCCAGAACTGGTCGAACAACGTCTACAACCTCGTCACCAAGCGCACCGCCGTGCACGAGGGCGGCCGGATGGAGTGGGTCGACGGCAACATCGGCTCCAAGGTCACGATGAAGTACCCCGCCTGCTACCTGCTCGGCGAGGGCGCTGTCGGCGAGACCCTGTCGATCGCGTTCGCCGGCGAGGGCCAGCACCAGGACGCCGGCGCCAAGATGGTCCACGCCGCGCCCCGCACCACGAGCAACATCGTGAGCAAGTCGGTCGCCCGTGGCGGTGGCCGCACCTCCTACCGCGGCCTGGTCCAGGTGCAGGAGGGCGCGCACGGCTCCAAGAGCAACGTCGTCTGCGACGCCCTGCTCGTCGACACGATCAGCCGCTCCGACACCTATCCGTACGTCGACGTGCGCGAGGACGACGTGTCCCTCGGCCATGAGGCGACGGTCTCCAAGGTCGGCGAGGACCAGCTCTTCTACCTGATGAGCCGAGGAATGTCCGAGACCGAGGCGATGGCCATGGTCGTGCGTGGCTTCGTCGAGCCGATCGCCCGCGAGCTGCCGATGGAGTACGCGCTCGAGCTCAACCGGCTCATCGAGCTGCAGATGGAGGGTTCCGTTGGCTAGCTCGATGCAGGACGCCCTCGTCACCGAGCGGGAAGCACTCAAGGCTCCACTCCCCGATGGCGGCGGCATCGTCGACGGCTCCGTGGCCGTAGGCGTCAAGCCGTCCACGCCTCGCAGCCCGGCCGACGTGCGTCCCGAGCGGGTCCGCTCCGCCGACCCCGAGGCGTACGGCGCCCCGACCGGCCGCGAGGAGGAGTGGCGTTTCACGCCGCTGGCCCGGC
>JAJAYV010000462.1 GCA_026786045.1 Frankiaceae bacterium
ACGTCGGCCTCGACGGCCTCGAGCGAGGCGCCGGTGCCCCCGCGGCCGGCCGTCTCGTGCCGGCGCAGCAGGTCGTGCAGGGCGGGCACGTCCCCTGCGGCCGAGGTGGCGCGGGTCCAGCCGGCCGGCAGCGGGGTCGTCTCGGGGTGGGAGGGCATGATCTCCATCCTCCCGCACGCCGGCCCGGGCGGATGGGTGCCCGCCCGGGTGGGCGCGGGTCGAGCTCGTGATGACGTGGGGGGTCAACGACCTGGCGACGCTGCAGCGGGTCACAGCGCTGGGCGTGAACGGCGTGATCAGCGACGACGCGGACGTCCTGCGGGCGGTGGTGGCTCAGAGGTAGGAGCGCAGCTCCCACAGCTCCGGGAAGTAGCGCAGCGCCAGCCGCGAGCGCAGGTACTCCCCGCCGCTGGAGCCGCCGGTGCCGGGCTTGGTGCCGATCTGCCGCTCGACCATGTCGACGTGCCGGGTCCGCCACTGGGTGGCCAGCGCGTCGTGCGACACCAGCGCCTCGGACAGCTCCCAGAGCTCGGCGTGCTCCCGCTCGCGGGCGATCGTGAGCAGCGATGCCCGCCGCGCCTCGGCGTCATCGACGGCGAAGCCGCGCCCGCCCAGCAGCACGAGGAAGGCGTCCCACAGGCTCGGCTCGGCCAGCCGCGCCTGCATCTGCTCGCGCTCCTGCGGCGAGGCCTGCCGCAGCCGCTCGACGTAGGCCGGGTCACGGGCGCCGGACAGGAATTCCAGCTCGCGGAACTGCACCGACTGGAAGCCGCTGGCGGGGGCGAGCAGCGCCCGGAAGGCCAGGAAGTCCTGCGGGGTCATCGTCTCGAGCACGACGACCTGCTCGATGAGGATCTGCTCGATGCTGTGCACCCGCTGCAGCGCCTTGCGCGGCTCGTGCACCTGCCCGGCCAGCATCGCGTCGCGGGCGAAGTCGAGCTCGTGCAGGCACTGCTTGAACCACAGCTCGCAGACCTGGTGCACGACGATGAACAGCAGCTCGTCGTGCGCGTCGGACTGCAGCTCCTGCTGGTCGAGCAGCTCCGGCAGGTGCAGGTAGCTGCCGTAGGAGAGCCGCGCGCCCTCTTCTCCGAACTGCCGGTCCGTCATGACCGGCACCCTAGGACGTCAGTCGTCGCGGGAGCGGGCGCTCTCGCGGTCGTTGGCGCGCCCGATCGCCTCGACGAGCTCGTCCTTGCTCATCGAGGACCGGCCCTTCACACCGAGCCGCTGCGCCAGCTCGTAGAGGTGCTTCTTGCTGGCGTTGCGGTCGACCCCGCCGGCGTTGTCGCCGCGACCGCCGTCGCTGGGGCCCGTCTCGTCCTTGAGCTCCCAGTGGTCGCCGACCTTCTCGTACCCGTGCTTGACCGCGGCGTAGGCCGTGCGGGCGGCGCGGGACGGGTCGTCGTACTGCTCGGCGGCGGAGTCGTAGGTCTTGGTGAAGGTCCGCCGGGCCTTCGCCGGGGAGCGCTGCAGCGTCGAGGGCAGCTCGTCCTTCTTGGGAGCGCCCGAGTTCGTGGTCTTCGGCATGCGCGGGGTGTACCCGCGCGGCGGACCGGTCAGCCGACCTGAAGCAGGTCGACGACGAAGACGAGCGTCGCGCCGGGCGGGATGTCGGCCCCGGCCCCCTGGTCGCCGTAGCCGAGGTCCGGCGGGATGACGAGCTGGCGGCGGCCGCCCGCGCGCATGCCGACGATGCCCTGGTCCCAGCCGCCGATGACGCGGCCGCCGCCGAGCTGGAACGGGAACGGCTCGCCGCCCCGGTCCCAGGAGGCGTCGAACTGGGTGCCGTCGGCGTAGAGGACGCCGACGTACTGCATCTCCACGGCGTCGCCGGAGCAGGCCAGCTCGCCGTCGCCGACGACGATGTCGCTGACCTCGAGAGTCGCGGGCGGCGGGTCGCTCGGCACCTCGACGACCGGCTTGGTCTCCAGGTCGGTCGTCGCGTCCGCGGGCGGGTCGACGGGGGTGGGCGCCGCGGGGCAGCTGGTCGCGGCCTCCGGGCTCGGGGCGGCGGCGACGTCCTCGCCCCCGGAGCAGGCGGTCAGCACAAGCAGAGCCGCCGCGAGGGCAGCGAGGGGACGAGCGTTCACGGGGTGGGGCTCTCCTGGCCGAGCAGGCGCTCGAGTCGGGGGCCGACGAGGCGCTGAAAGGCTCGTCGCGGGCGGGTGCGGTCGAGGACGGCGGCCTCCAGGTCGTCGGCCGCGATGCTCCGGGGCTCGGCGTCGGGGCCGGTCTGGGCCAGCGCCGCCACGCCGAGGTGGAGCACCTCCTCCAACGAGGCGGTGGGGTCGTGGCGTTCCTTCAGGTAGGTCGCGAGCGGCTCGCTGGTGCCCCCCATGACGACGAAGCCGTGCTCCTCGGCGACCGACCCGTCGTAGGTCAGCCGGTAGAGCTGGTCGTCGGCGGGGGTCTCCCCCACCTCGGCCACGACGAGCTCGACCTCGTAGGGCTTGCCGGCCTCGGTGAAGATCGTGCCGAGCGTCTGGGCGTAGGCGTTGGCCAGCCCGCGGCTGGTGACGTCGCGGCGGTCGTACTGGTAGCCGCGCAGGTCGGCGTAGCGCACGCCGGCCAGCCGCAGGTTCTCGAACTCGTTGTACTTGCCGACCGCGGCGAAGGCGATCCGGTCGTAGATCTCGCTGATCTTGTGCAGCGCGTTGCTGGGGTTCTCGCCGACGAACAGGATGCCGTCGGCGTAGGCCAGCGTGAGGACCGAGCGGCCGCGGGCGATGCCCTTGCGCGCGTAGTCGCTCTTGTCCTTCATCACCTGCTCGGGTGACACGTAGAACGGGGTGCTCACTGCTCTCCTCGGCTCGTCGGCGCCGGCACGCTCAGCCGCCCGGGTTGGTCATGCGCTCGGCGACGACGGTCTGGACCACCGCGCCGACCTCGTCGTCGGGCAGCCTCCGGGCGCCCTCGTCGGTGACGCTCATGACGACCGGCCAGATGCGGCGGCTGATGTCCGGCCCGCCCGTGGCGGAGTCGTCGTCGGCGGCGTCGTAGAGCGCGTCGACGCAGAGCTTGACCGCGGCGGCCTCGTCGACGCCCTCGCTGTAGCGCTTCTTCAGGGCGCTGCGCGCGAAGATGCTGCCGGAGCCGACGCTGTGGAAGCTGTGCTCCTCGTAGCGCCCGCCGGTGACGTCGTAGCTGAAGATCCGGCCGATCTGACCGTCGAGGTCGTAGCCGGCGAACAGCGGCACGACCGCGAGGCCCTGCATGGCCATCCCGAGGTTGCCGCGGATCATCGCGCTGAGCCGGTTCGCCTTGCCGTCGAGTGAGAGCACGTGGCCCTCGAGCTTCTCGAAGTGCTCGAGCTCGACCTGGAACAGGCGCACCATCTCGACAGCGAGCCCGGCCGTGCCGGCGATGCCGACGACGCTGTACTCGTCGGCCGGGAAGACCTTCTCGATGTCGCGCTGGGCGATGACGTTGCCCATCGTGGCCCGCCGGTCGCCGGCCATGACCACGCCGCTCTTGTGCGTGACGGCGACGATCGTGGTGCCGTGCGGGGCCTCCACCGTGCCGGCCGGCAGGGTCAGCCGCGACGGGAGCAGATCAGGTGCTGCAGCGCTGAGGAACTCGGTGAACGAGCTGCTCCCGGTCGCGGTGAAGTGAGCCGGTAGACGCCCGGACACGCCCGTTCCTTCTGCCACGTGGTCCTCTCGAGGTAGTCGATCGCCTTACGCATCACATCGGCCCGGTCGCGGAAGTTACCGAGCCCCTGGTTGCAGCAGGAGCACAGCACACCACGGACGCTGCCGGTGAGGTGGTCGTGGTCGACGTGCTGGGCTTTGCGCTCCTGGCAGAGCGCGCAGACCCCGCCCTGCGCCTCGACGAGGGCCCGGAACTCGTCGCCCGTGATCCCGTAGCGACGCCGCAGGTGGTACTCCCGCGTGGAGCCGTAGAGCCGGGTGTAGGTCTCCTTGCTCTTGGCGTTGTGGCACGGCTTGCAGTACGCCGTTAGCCCGTCACTGCTCGACCGGTTGCTCCCGAACGCCTCACGAACGAGCTCCTGCTTGCACCCCGGGCACCACTTGACCTCGCTCGACGTGGCGCGAGCAGCACTGCGTCGCGAGGGCTGCCCGCCGTTCTTCGCGTCTCGGTACCTCTGGTGGCGCAGTCGCAGGCAGTCCCGGCAGTAGCTGGTTCGCCCGTCCCGCATCTTCTGGGCCGGAGAGAACTCCTCGAGCGGCTTGTCCTCACCGCAGTCGCGGCACCGCTTCACCGGCGCGCCTCCACCCAGGCCACCAAGATCATTCACCGCCTTTTTGTACGTAACCGCGAACGAAGGCCTCCGCGTCCTCCTCGAGGACGTCGTCGATCTCGTCGAGCAGGGCGTCCACGTCGTCGGTCAGCTTGCCGACCCGCTCCTGGACGTCGCTGGTCGCCTCGACCTCGGTCTCGGTCTCGGCGGTCTGCTCGGTCTTGCGCGCCTGCCGGTCCTGCCCGCCGGTGTCCCTCGTCGCCATGGCGTCGCTCCTCGCGTGTCTGCCGGACGTCCTGCTCAGAACCTAGCCGCGACCCCCGACAGTCCGCGCGCCTTCGTCACCGACCTGTTGCCGAGGGGGTGGCTCAGCGCACGACGAAGGAGGCGCCCTCGCGCTCGACCGGCCGGCGGCGCAGCTTGAGCACCTTCCCGACGCCCTTGATCAGCTGCTCGTAGCCCGGCGTCCTGCCGACGTACCAGAGGAAGCCCTTGGGGCCCTCGACCATCTCGCCGGTGTCGAGGTCGTACCGGCTCGCGTGCCACGGGCAGACCAGGCAGCCGTCCTTGTCGATCGACCCCTTCGACAGGTCGGCCAGCTGGTGCCGGCAGCGGGACGAGACGGCCCGGACCTCGCCCTTGCGGTTGGCGACGGTCCACGGGCCGGCCTTGGCGACGGTGCCCTCGGGCAGCGAGGCAGCGCGGATCTTGTGGGTGCTCATGGTTCCTCCAGGGTCAACAGGGTGCGTCCGCCAGCGCCCTACCCCGGTGCGGCGCGGCTGACCGGGCACCGCTCACCGGGCACAGTGGGCCCGTGGACGCCGCCGACCTCTACCGCCTGCCGCCGGAGGACTTCACAGCCGCGCGCGACGCCGCGGCCAAGGCGGCGAAGGCCGGTGGCGACGCCGATGTGGCGAAGGCGCTCAGGGCCCTGCGCCGGCCGAGCGTGCCGGCCTGGCTGGTGAACGGACTGGTCGCGCAGGAGCCCGAGCTGCTCGAGCAGCTGCTCGACCTCGGGCCCGCCCTCGCCCACGCGCAGGCGGCCGGGGAGGGCGACGCCCTTCGCGAGCTCGGCGCCCAGCGCCGGGCCCTGGTCGGCGC
>JAJAYV010000463.1 GCA_026786045.1 Frankiaceae bacterium
GACGAAGGGCGCCCCGGCACGACGTGGCTGACGGCCACGGCAGCGACGCTCGTCGGCGCCGGCCTGCACGTCGTCGGCAAGAGCCTGCAGCGGATCGCCGAGCCGGTCGACGCGGTGCGCCGGCTGCTGGACACCGCCTCGCCGTCCCTCGACGTGCTCGCCGAGGCCGCGCAGGCCTGCATCGTCCTGGCCCGCTACGTCCGGGCCCGCGGCCAAGTCGGCGCCGGCCAGTGGCTCCAGACGCCGCCGCCGGTCGCCGCCGCAGCCGTCATGGAGGCGTGGGCCACCGGGCTCGACCGGGAGACCGCCGTCGACCTGCTCGACGCGCTGCTCGCCGACGACGTGGACGGCGTCGACCTGCTCGACGGGATGATCTGCGCCACCGCCCAGCTGCTCGTGGAGGCCGACCTGCAGGAGGAAGCCAGCCGGCTCGAGACGCTCACCGCCGAGGCCCTGGCCGCCGTGCCGGCCGGTCCGCGCGGCGGGCGCTGGCTGCTGGTCGCCTGCCTGCGCGAGGCCCACGACCACGACAGCGCCGCACCCGACCTGCAGACTTACCTGCCCGCGGAGTCGGTCGAGGTCGAGCGGGCCGCGACCCGCGCCGGCCGGGTGGGCGTGCTGTCGGCGGGGCTGTCCTGCCTCGAGGCGATGGCCGCGACCTACGGCGAGGCCGGCCGGCTGCCCCGCGAGGTGGCCCTCGCGATGCCGCTGCCCATGGCGCTGGTCGACCACGACCTGCTGCGGCGCCCGGAGGGGTCGGCCTCCTAGGCTCGACCGGGTGACCCGCGCCCTCGACCCCGAGCTGCTCGCCCTCCCCCTGCGCGCCGCGGCGGACGCCGCGCTGCAGGCCGCCCAGGAGGCCGGCGTCGAGCACGCCGACGTGCGGATCGAGCGGCTGCGCGGCCAGGACCTCGCGCTGCGCAACGGGCGCCTCGAGCGGCTCAACGACGCGGTGACCGTCGGGCTCGCGGTGCGCGTCGTGCACGACGGCACCTGGGGATTCAGCAGCAGTCCCGACGTCACCGTCGACGAGGCGGTCCGGCTGGCCCGCGCCGCCGTCGACACCGCCCGCACCTCGCGCCCGCTCAACTCCGAGCCGATCGAGCTCGCCCCCGAGCCGGTCTACGACGACGTCACCTGGACCTCGGCCTACGACGTCGACCCGTTCACGGTCGACCCGGCCGAGAAGGTCGCGCTGTTCGCGGAGTGGTCGCAGGCGCTGCTCGCCTCCGACGACGTCGACCATGTCGACGTCTCGCTCCAGCAGGCCAAGGAGGGCAAGTTCTACGCCGACCTGGCCGGCACCACGACGACCCAGCAGCGGGTGCGCCTGCAGCCGCGGGTGACCGCGACGCGGGTCGACCCGGGTGGCGGCTTCGAGACGATGCGGACCCTGGCCCAGCCGGCCGGCCGCGGCTGGGAGTACCTCACCGGCGACCACCACGACTGGCAGGGCGAGCTCGCACAGCTCCCCGAGCTGCTCGTCGAGAAGGCCAAGGCGTCCTCGGTCGAGCCCGGGGCGTACGACCTGGTCATCGACCCGTCGAACCTGTGGCTGACGATCCACGAGTCCATCGGGCACGCCACCGAGCTGGACCGGGCGCTCGGCTACGAAGCGGCCTACGCCGGCACGTCGTTCGCGACGCTGGACCAGCTCGGCACGCTGCGGTACGGCTCGCCGGTCATGCACGTGACCGGCGACCGCACGACGCCGCACGGGCTGGCCACCACCGGCTGGGACGACGAGGGCGTGCAGACGCAGTCGTGGGACATCGTCCGCGACGGGGTGCTGGTCGGCTACCAGCTCGACCGGCGCACCGCGCAGCAGAACGCCGCCGTCCTGGGCACCTCGCGCTCCAACGGCTGCGCGTTCGCCGACTCCCCCGGCCACGTGCCGGTGCAGCGGATGGCCAACGTCTCGCTGCAGCCCGCCGCCGGCGGTCCGTCGACCGAGGAGCTCATCGCGCGGGTCGACCGCGGCATCTACGTCGTCGGCGACAAGAGCTGGTCGATCGACATGCAGCGCTACAACTTCCAGTTCACCGGCCAGCGCTTCTACGAGATCCGCGGCGGGCGGGTCGTGGGGCAGCTCCGCGACGTCGCCTACCAGGCCACGACGACCGAGTTCTGGGGGTCGCTCGAGGCCGTCGGGGGTCCGCAGACCTACGTGCTGGGCGGGGCGTTCAACTGCGGCAAGGCCCAGCCCAGCCAGATCGCGGCGGTGTCGCACGGCTGCCCGACCACGCTGTTCCGCGGCGTCAACGTCCTCAACACCGCACGGGAGGGTGGCCGATGAGCGCCGCAGCCGCCGACGTCGTCGAGCAGGCCCTGGCGCTCTCGCGCGCCGAGGGGTGCGTGGTCCTCGTGCAGGAGAGCAGCAGCACCAACCTGCGCTGGGCCAACAACACGCTCACCACCAACGGCGCGATGCGCGGCCGATCGGTGTCGGTCATCAGCGTCGTCGGTGAGTCGGTCGGCGTCCGCAGCGCGACGAGCACCGACGGCCTTGAGGACCTGGTGCGCGCCTCCGAGCAGGCCGCGCGCGACGCGAAGCCGGCCGAGGACTACGGCCCGCTGGTGGAAGGGCCTGCTGCGGTCGGCTTCTCGCAGCCGGCCGAGCTGACCTCCCCCGCTGTGCTGGGCGGCTTCGCCGAGGACCTGGGCGCGGCGTTCGGGGCGGCTCGGGCCGACGGCATCACCCTCTACGGCTACGCCTCCCATGACGTCACCACCACCTGGCTGGGGTCCTCGACCGGGCTGCGGCTGCGGCACGCGCAGCCCACCGGCTACGTCGAGCTCACCGGCAAGAGCGCCGGCGGGTCGACCTGGGCCGGCCAGCACACCCGCGACTGGTCCGACGTGTCCGTGCCGGTCATGGACGCCGAGCTGCGCCGCAGGCTCGGCTGGGGGCAGCGCCGGCTCGAGCTGCCGGCCGGGCGCTACGAGACCGTCCTGCCGCCGGACTGCGTCGCCGACCTGATGGCCTATGCGTACTGGACCGCCTCGGGCCGCAGCGCCGCCGAGGGCCGGACCGTCTTCTCCCGCCCCGGCGGCGGCACCCGCGTCGGCGAGCACCTCGGCCCGGCCGGGCTGCGGCTGTGGAGCGACCCGCGCGACATCGGGCTGGCGACGACGCCGTTCGTGGTCACCACCGCGTCCTCGGCGATGACCAGCGTCTTCGACAACGGGCTGCCCCTGCCGTCCACCGACTGGCTCGCCGACGGCGCGCTGTCCGCGCTCATCCAGACTCGTGCGTCGGCGCGGACCACCGGGGCGCCGGTCACGCCGTACGTCCACAACCTCGCGATGGACGGCGGCGGCACGGCGACGACGGACGAGATGGTTGCCGCCACCGAGCGCGGGCTGCTGCTCACCTGCCTCTGGTACATCCGCGAGGTCGACCCCGAGACGCTGCTGCTCACCGGGTTGACCCGCGACGGCGTCTACCTCGTCGAGGGCGGCGAGGTGGTCGGCGCGGTCAACAACTTCCGCTGGAACGAGAGCCCGATCGGGCTGCTCGGCCGGGTGAGCGAGGTGGGGCGCAGCCAGGCCACCCTCCCGCGCGAGTGGAGCGACGGCTTCACCTGGGCCCGGATGCCCACGCTGCGGGTGCCGGACTTCAACATGAGCTCGGTGAGCCGCGCCTCCTGATCGCGGGGAATGGCGCCGAAGCGGTTGCCCTTGCAAGCAGGTGGTCCGTGACGCCCGCCGGACCTCCTCCCGCTGACCCTGGAGCTCCGCCTGTGACCGCCACGTCCGTCCCGCCCGCCGTCGCCGCGAGGCCGGTCGACGAGCGCGAGGGGCGGCTGCGGCTCGTGCTGGTGCTCGGGGCCCTCATCGCGCTCGGCCCGCTGACGATCGACATGTACCTCCCGGCGCTGCCGAGCATCACCGACGACCTGCTCACGACCGAAGCGGCCGTCCAGCTCACCCTCACCGGCACGCTGGTCGGCGTCGCCCTCGGGCAGCTGGTCATCGGCCCGCTGTCCGACGCCCTCGGCCGGCGCCTGCCGCTGCTCGTCGGTGTCGGGGTGCACGTCCTGGCCTCGCTGCTGTGCGTGCTCGCGCCGAACGTCCAGGTGCTGGGCGGTCTGCGCGTGCTGCAGGGACTCGGCGCCGCCGCGGCATCGGTGACGGCGATGGCCGTCGTGCGCGACCGCTACACCGGCATCGCCGCCGCCACCGTCCTGTCGCGGCTCATGCTCGTGCTCGGGGCCGCTCCCGTGCTCGCCCCCACCCTCGGCGGCGAGGTGCTCCGGGTCACCGACTGGCGCGGCGTCTTCGCCGTGCTGGCCGTCATCGGCGTGGCGCTCGCCGTCATGGCGGCCGTCTTCCTCGAGGAGACCCTGCCGCCCGAGCGCCGCCGCAGCGGCCGGGTCGTCGGGACGCTGCGCGTCTACCGGGCGCTGCTGCGCGACCGCATCTTCGTCGGCCTCATCCTCGTCGCCGGACTGTCGATGGCAGCGCTGTTCGCCTACGTCTCCGGCTCCTCCTTCGTGCTGCAGGACCAGTACGGCCTGGACGAGCAGCAGTTCGGGATCGTCTTCGGCGCCGGCGCCGTCGGCCTCATCGCCGCCACCCAGCTCAACCCGCGGCTGCTGCGCACCTACCAGCCCCAGCAGGTGCTGACCGGCGCGCTCGTGGCCGGTCTCGGCTTCGCGCTGGTCCTGCTCACCACGGCCTCCACCGGCGCCGGCGGGCTGGTCGGACTGCTCCTGCCGCTGTGGGCGGTCCTGGCCGCCGTCGGCCTGGCCCTGCCGAACACCCCTGCGCTGGCCCTGTCGCGGCACGGCGAGGCCGCCGGAACCGCCGCCGCCCTGCTCGGCGCCACGCAGTTCGGCGTCGCCGCGGTGACCGCGCCGTTCGTCGGCATCCTCGGCAACGACGGGCAGGCGATGGCGCTGGTCGTCACCGCCGGCATGGCCGCCGCGCTCATCGTCCTGCTGGTCGTCGTGCGCCCGGGCCGGCTGCTCACCGACGGCTCCGACCGGACCTGATCGCCCGGCGGGTCGCGCTCATCGTCCGCCGCACCTGCTCCGGCGACATGCCGCTGTCCAGCGCCTGCCGCAGCAGCAGTGCCAGCGAGTACGCCGGGTCGGTCGCCAGTGCCCGGTCCAGCGCGACGTTGGCCCGCCCGCCGTCGCCCTTGGCGTAGGCGGTCCAGGCCAGCAGCGTGCAGACCGGCGCGTCGTGCGGCGCGGGGGTGCGCCTCGCGACCTGCTCGGACAGCGACAGCAGCGCGTCGGCGGACGAGGTGCCCCACGTGGCGACCTCGTCGCGGACGTGGACGTCGTGCAGCGCCACGGCCAGCTCGGCTGCGGCGTCGTCGTCGACCGTCCCTCCGTCGGCGACCCGCACCAGCAGCAGCCGGGCGGCCGCGAGCGCCGACCGCCGGGC